>NZ_LR217695.1:300000-430940 GCF_900698865.1 Buchnera aphidicola (Cinara cuneomaculata)
TAATGAAGGCAGAAGTTATGTTCTTAGAAAAATAATAAGACGTGCCTTAATTCATGGATATTTTATAGGTTTAAATAAACCATTTTTTTATAAATTATCTAAATTTATTATCAATAGTATGAAACAAATTAATTCTGATTTTGATATTTCTTCTAAAATATCTAATATAGAAAATATCTTATATTATGAAGAGAAACAATTTTATAACGTACTAAAAGTAGGTTTAAATAAACTACAAGATGAAATCAAAAATAAAAAAGATAACAAAATATGTACAAAAAAAATATTTTATTTATATGAAACATTTGGATTACCCGTTGAAATAACTCTAGATATTTTGAAAGAAAAAAAAATTCCAATTGATTTAAATCAAATAAACGAAACAATCAAGTTAAATAAAAATAAAAATATTAAAAATAATATAAAAAAAATAAAAAATAATTCATATTTCACATTAATTACAAAAAAAACTATTTTTCATGGATACAATACATATATTACGGAATCAAAAATTATTCAAATAATATACAATAATACAACTGTATCTCGTTTATTTAAAAAAAATAAAGGAATTTTAATATTAAATATCACACCATTTTATGGTGAATCAAGTGGACAAATAGGGGATATCGGAAAAATAATCAATAAAAATGGAACATTTATTGTTGAAAATACTCAAAAAAATGCAAATTTTATTGCACATATTGGATACATGAAAACCGGTACTTTTAATTTCAGTGATACAGTAACTGCCGAAATTAATACAAAAAAAAGAAATATTATTCAATCTAATCACACGGCAACTCATTTATTACATGCTGCATTAACAAAAATTTTAAAATCAGAAATAACACAAAAAGGATCTTATATTGATGATAAATATCTAAGATTTGATTTTATCTATAATAATGAAATTACTAAACAAGACATATGTAATTTAGATATTAAAATAAATAAAAAAATTCAAGAAAACATATCAATCAACACTACAATCACATCGTTTGAAGAAGCAAAAAAATATAAAGCTATATATTTATCTTCAAAAAAATATAATAAAACAGTTCGTATAATTTGCATTAATAATTTTTCTGTTGAATTATGTAACGGAACTCATCATAATACTACAGGTAAAATTGGATGTTTTAAAATCGTCTCATATAAAAATATTGGACGTTCAATAAAACGTATTACCGCAATAACCGGTTTGCACGTAATACACTATATCAATAAAAAAATAAAAACAGAAAATAAGATAAAAAATTTATTTATTAATAATCATCATAATCTTTATAAAGCAGTAAAAAAATCACTTAATGTTATTCAAGACCTAAAAAAAGAAAATCAACAATTAATAAAACAAAATATTTTACAAATTTCTAAAAATTTAATATCAACCGCATACGTTATTAATAACATATTTATTATTGCAACATCTTTATCTCATTTAAAACATACTATTCTTAGAAATATCTCTGATACTATTAAAAAAAAAATAACATCTGTAATTATAATATTAATTAATAAAAATAGTTCAATCATACAATTTCTTATTAGCGTTTCTAATAATATAACTAAATTTATTAACGCGTTAGATATTATGAATATTCTTTTTTCGATATTACCAGGTCAAGGTGGTGGTAAAAAAAATATTGTAGAAGGAAAATTAAATAATAATAGTAATATTATTAATAAAATTAAAATTATTGAACAAAAAATTATAGATAATATTAAAAAAAACATATAATATATAAATTATATTACATGACATTTTGTAAAAAATTTATAAAAAATATCAAAGATACATAAAATATATAAAATTATTTATTTACTTATTTTCAAACAGTAAAATACATATATTTATATAAGGAATCAACGGAATGCTCATTTTAACTCGTCGAATTGGCGAAACATTAATAATCGGCGATGAAATAACGATAACAATCTTAGGAATGAAAGGCAATCAAATTCGTGTAGGGGTCAATGCTCCTAAAAAAATACCTGTACATAGAGAAGAAATATATAAAAGAATACAATCAGATAAAAAACTCATACAAAAAAAATAAAAAATAAATATTTACTGTATTTTGTGAATATACAAAATACAGTATTAACGTTACTTTATATAAAAAAAATAACTAAATAATAATTTATTAATAAAAAATATTCATATTAACTGTAATATTAATACTTAAAAAATATTAGAGACAGGTTCTAATGTTTAGAATAAAAATTCTATTTGACTCTTTTTATAAAAATTAGTATTATATATTATATATAAAACTAGGTGAGATGGCCGAGTGGTTTAAGGCGCTCCCCTGCTAAAGGAGTATGTACTAATCTGCATCGAGGGTTCAAATCCCTCTCTCACCAAAATAATATTATTTATGCATCCGTAGCTTAGTTGGATAGAGCACTCGGCTACGAACCGAGAGGTTGAAGGTTCGAATCCTTCCGGATGCATAAATAATATTATTTCATAAAAAATATGTTCTTATATTCAATAAAATTTAAAAAAATATTTTTTACATAATTAAAAAAATAATTTAAGATCCTTATCTTGTATATATTCTGAAAATTTATTATTATTAACCAATAATAATTAATATAACTGAAATATTATTCAATAATAATTAATATAACTGAAATATTATTCAATAATAATGTTGAAGGTAATAATATTAAACACGGAAGATCTAATTTGTGTATTTAATAATACCAATAATATTTTTATATCTATAATATAGATATATAAATAAAAAAATATTTTTATGAAAATAATCAAAAAAAAGATGATACAGAATCATAATTAAAATAATCATTTAATAACAATAAATGTCTAAAATAAGGAAACATAAGATTATAAATTCAATAGAATTAAAAATTCTATTAATTATTTCGATAATAAAAATTAAAACAATTAATTATTAAAAAAATAATTACTTTTTCGATATTAGAAATCAGAAATAAATATTATTTTTACATTAAATACACCATCTACTATACATCAATGGTGTAATTCTATATCCATAAAATCTACTAAAATTATTATTTAAAATAAATACAAAAAATATGTGATATCTTTAATTGAAGTAAAACTATTTTTATACTAAATAGACTTGAACTAAAATTTAGTGTATATAATAAAAATTATACATAAAAAATTTTCTTAAATACATGATAAGTACCGAAAAATATTAAGAACAAAAACCGTTAGTATTGTTACTATCACAGTTTTAATAATACTTGTAAGAGATATATAATAATAATATTATTATCTTTTCTTAAAATAACAATAAAATATATAATTTTATAGATTTATTCTTGCTCTAAAGCTTTATCTATCATTTCATTTAATACTAACATTCTAGATTTTACATGTTTGATACAATGAACAGATTTTTGTTTTTCTAATTCTAATTCATAACAAACATTCAAAGCAGTAACAAAAATCAATTTTTCTATATTATATGTACCTGTTTGTTCTTTTAATTTTTCTAATCTTTGATTTAAAATATTAGCTGTATAATATAAATCTGAAGAATTCTCATCAGGACAATTCACGCGTATAAAACGTCCTAAAACTTCTATATCAATAGACTGTGATGACATGACTTATTCTCTATAAATAAATTTTTTTAATAAAAAATATTAATAAAATATCTAACTATATATAAACATTAAGATATTATTTTTACTCCATTCATATAACTAACTAATAATACATCAGCTTTCCTTTTACAAAACAATCCAACAGACACTATACCTGGGATATTATTAATTTTTTCCTCTAAACTAATAGTATTATTAGTATGTAAGTTATATATGTCAATAATATAATTACTGTTATCTGTAATAAAGTTTTTTCTATATTGCGGTATACCTCCTAACTTCGTAATTTCTCTAGATACACTCTGTAGTGCCATAGGTATAACTTCGATAGGAACGGGAAAATTATCAAATTTTGATACATATTTCGATTTATCAATTATACAGATAAATTTCTTGGCAACAGAAGCGATAATCTTTTCTCGAGTAAGAGCTCCTCCGCCACCTTTTATCATTTCCATAGAAAAATTTACTCTGTCAGCACTATCAATATAAATGTCTAACGAATCTAATGTATTAAGATCTATTATAGGAATATTAAAATATTTTAACCGCTTTTCTGAAGTATAAGAACTAGATACAACTCCTTTGACATGTTTGGAAATAGTTGATAATGCTTCAATAAAAAATTTTATTGTAGAACCTGATCCAATTCCAATAATTGAATTTTTTGGAACGTATTCTAATGCAGATCTTGCTACAGATTTCTTTAATTCATCTAACATATATTCTCCATAATATATTGAAATAATCAAATAATAATACAAATATATAATCTATATTATTTTTAATAAATCTTATATTAAGTAATAATATTAATTATGCTGATTTAGTATCATATCTGGGGTACCTGGATTCGAACCAGGGATGCCGGTATCAAAAACCGGTGCCGTAACCTCTTGGCTATACCCCAAAAATATCCTAAACTATTAAAATAGTTTAATTCATTAATATTAATTATACGGAAGGCGAGACTTGAACTCGCAAACTTTTCAGTGCCAGAACCTAAATCTGGTGCGTCTACCGTTTTCGCCACTTCCGCTAAATAAATAAATAATTTTATCATGGCTATAACGAGAATCGAACTCGTGACCTCAGCGTTATGAGTGCTGCGCTCTAACCGACTGAGCTACATAGCCGCATTATTTATTTCTAATAAAAGAATATATGATAATTCTACACAAATAAAATTTTTTTTACAATAAAAATTTATAAATAAACTATTTTTTTTATTATTTTAATAATAATTTATTTTTTTTTAAAAAACCGTGATTTTATAAAAAATTTTTAATAAAATATATTTATACTTTATATATAACTTTATCAAGGATATTTCAATTATGACACATATAAAAAATAATTTTATTAATAAAATAATAAAACATGCAATATTAAAAAATCCTAATTGTAAAATACGAACACGGTTTCCCCCAGAACCTAATGGATACTTACATATCGGACATGCAAAATCTATCTATTTAAATTTTAACATAGCTACTAAATATAACGGAATATGTCATCTTAGATTCGATGATACCAATCCTAAAAAAGAACACGTAAAATACATTAATGCAATTAAAAAAGATATAAAATGGTTAGGTTTTGATTGTTATAAAAATCCAAAATATACTTCAAATTATTTTCCGCAACTGTATCAATACGCTATTCAGTTAATTCAAAATAATTTAGCATATGTAGATGAATTAAATACACAAGAAATAAAAAATTATCGAGGATCATTAACAAAAAAAGGAACTAATAGTCCATTTAGAAATCGATCTATTAAAGAAAATTTAATTTTATTCGAAAAAATGAAAAATGGAATGTTTGCTCAAGGAGCGATGTGTTTACGAGCTAAAATAAATATGAAATCTCCATATATTATTTTACGTGATCCTGTTTTATACCGAATCATATATTCTGAACATCATCAAACAAAAAATGAATGGTGTATTTATCCTATGTATGATTTCGCTCATTGTATTGTAGATGCATTAGAAAAAATTACGCATTCTTTATGTACATTAGAATTTATGGATAATCGTCAACTATACATATGGATATTAAAAAAATTAAATTTTATTCAAAAACCTCCAAAACAATATGAATTTTCTAAATTAAATTTAGAATATACAATATTATCTAAAAGAAAAATACAAAAATTAATAGATTGTAAGTTAGTAGACGGTTGGGGGGATCCAAGATTACATACAATATCAGGTTTAAGAAATAAAGGGTATACAAAAAATTCTATTAAAATGTTTTGTCAAAAAATTGGTGTTACAAAACAACAAAATATGATAGAACTATCTCTATTAGAGTCTTGCATTAGAAAAGACTTAAATATGACTTCTCCTAGACGAATGGCTGTAATTAATCCTATCAAAATAATTATTACCAATATCGATAAAGATCACTTAGAATATCTCGACGCACCAAATCATCCTAATATAAAAGAAATGGGTACTAGAAAAATTATTTTTTCGAATGAAATATATATTGAAAGAGAAGATTTCTATGAACATGTAATTAAAAATTATAAAGGATTAGTTTTAGGAGAAAAAGTTCGATTAAAATATGCTTATACAATTCAAGCAAATAAGATTTTAAAAAATGCAAATAACGAAATATCATGCATTTTATGTACACTAGATTTATATAAAGAAAAAAAACTTCAACAACCAATAAAAAAATATAATATAATTCACTGGATATCTACAAAAAATTCTATTAAAGCTCAATTTCAATTATTTGATGTTTTATTCAAATCTAAAGATATTGATCAAGAAAAAGATATTATTGAAGCATATAATCCTAATTCATGTATAATTAAAATAGGATATGTTGAATCTATTACAGATCACGAACACGTCAAACATGCTTATCAATTTGAACGAATAGGATATTTTTTGAAAATAAATAAAAACAATCAATGTAATACTATATTTAACAGAATTGTTTCTTTAAAAAACAAATATAAAACTTTTATCAAATCTAACTAAATTAATATACTTGAATATTAATTTAATTGTTTATTTTTATAAAAATAAAAATAATATATATGCACATAAAAACATCAATTGTAAAATACAACCACATTTTTTATTTAAATAAAAATTAAACATAACTAAATTAATTTTTTATAAAATTTTTAAATAAAGGAAAAAAAATGTCAAAAATAAAAAAATTATTTGCTCGAGAAATATTAGATTCGCGCGGTTACCCTACAGTTGAAACCGAAGTTCATCTTACAAACGGTCATATTGGATTAGCTTCTGTGCCTTCAGGAGCATCTACAGGATCAAAAGAAGCATTAGAATTAAGAGATGGCGATAAAAATCGTTTTTTTGGAAAAGGAGTAAAAAAAGCAGTCAATTATATTAATAACGATATTTCTTATGCTTTAATTAACAAAATACCAGATAATCAAACAGAAATTGATCATCACATGATTAAATTAGATGGCACGGAAAATAAATCAAAATTTGGAGCTAATGCTATTTTATCTGTATCACTTGCAGTTGCAAAATCCGTTGCATCTGAAAAGAATATTCCATTCTATTCTTATATTTCTCAATTAAATAAATCTAGTAATAATTTTTCTATTCCTCTTCCTATGATTAATATCATTAATGGCGGCATGCATGCCAATAATAATATTGATATTCAAGAATTTATGATTCAGCCTATTGGAGCTATTAATATTCAACAAGCTATTCGAATGGGATCAGAAATTTTTCATACATTAGGAACCATTCTTCAAGAAAAAGGATATTCTACTTGCGTTGGGGACGAAGGAGGATATGCTCCTAATTTATCCTCTAATGAAGAAGTACTATCTATTATTAGTTTAGCTGTAGAAAAATCTAATTATAAATTAGGAACTGATATTACATTTGCAATAGATTGTGCAGCATCCGAACTATTTGATAAAAAGACAAAAACATATAAATTAATACATGAAAATAAAATATTTAATTCACAGGAATTTACACATTATTTAGAAAAACTTGCCTCAAAATATCCTATCTCTTCAATAGAAGACGGACAACATGAAAATGATTGGGATGGTTTTAAGTATCAAACACAAGTATTGGGTAAAAAAATTCAGTTAGTTGGTGATGATTTATTTGTTACAAACAAAAAAATTTTTCAACAAGGTATTGATAAAAAAATTGCTAATGCCATTTTAATAAAATTAAACCAAATAGGAACATTAACTGAAACATTAGAAACTATACAATTAGCTAAAAAAAATAAATATTCTGTCATAATATCCCATCGATCTGGAGAAACAGAAGATACTAGTATTGCAGATTTATCAGTTGGTACTTCGGCTGGGCAAATAAAAACTGGATCTATGTGTAGATCCGATAGAACAGCAAAATATAATAGATTAATTAGAATAGAAGAGTCTCTACATACCATAAATGTACCATTAAAAAATAACTTAAAACTATTCAATTCAAATAAATAAATTATAAATTACTTATTATGTACATAAAAATTATTTCTATATATCAATAGAAAGAAAATCTTCTATTGATAATTTTTATTAATTAATAAAAATTATATATAATAATAATATATATATTATCAATATATATAGTAAGGATACTATCAGTATCTAGTATCCTTACTATATACTGATATATAGTAAGTACATACATTGAATACTAAGCTGAATTAATTAGGAGATTATGAACAAAAAAAAAATCATATTAATTGACGGACATTACTGTTTATATCAAACATATTTTTCATTTTTAAAATTACAAAATAATCATGGAGATCCTACAGGAGTAATATACGGTTGTATTAAAATATTTAATAAATTAATTGAAATTTTTAATCCAAAAAAAATAATAATTATTTTTGATACTCCTACACAAAATTTTCGGCACAAATTATATACAAACTATAAAAAAAATAGATCACCAATGCCAAAAAATCTAAAAAAACAAATACAACCACTCCAAAAAATAATAAAAGCATTAGGCATACCTATCATTAGTATCAATAATATTGAAGCCGACGATATAATAGGTACATTATCCAAAAAATTTATAAAAAAAAATTACTATGTATCAATATATAGCGCTGATAAAGATTTAGTTCAATTAATCGATAAAAAAACTTCAATTATTCCTGGAAACTTTGAAAAAGAAATACTAAATAAATATAATATATACCAAAAATATGGAATATTACCAAAATCTATGGCAGATTTTTTAAGTTTAGTAGGAGATTCATCTGATAATATTCCCGGAGTACCTGGAATAGGTAAAAAAACTGCTACAGTTCTTTTAAAAAATTTTACTTCAATACATGAAATATACAAAAATATAGAAAAAATTAATAATCTACCTATTAGAAATATAAAAAATATTATAGAAAAATTAAAAAAAAATAAAAAAATGGCTTTTTTGTCATATAAATTAACTAAAATTAATAAAAATATACCAATAGATGACGTACTTATTAAAGATAAAAATTATGAACTAAATATACCGATATTATTAAAGAAATTTAAATATTATCAATTTAATCAATATATTCAAAATATATACAATAATCAATTTCCAATTATTAATATATATCATACAAAAAAAAAAAACATTAAGAATAATAATATTGAAATTATAGACAAACATATTCTATCAAAACTTATACAAAAAATTATACAAGCAAAGATATTTTCTATAGCACTATCCAGCTATACTATAGCGGGAAAAAATAATATTTTTTATCTATCTATTTCTATTAAAAATAATAAAACATGGTGGTATGTGTGTAACACTAAAAAAAATAATAAACAGAAAATTAGTAAAAAGATATTATTAATTAGCATGAAAGATATTTTAGAAAATGAAAAATATCTTAAAATAGGCACAAATTTAAAAAAAATATTTCATTTCTTAAAAAAATTTAATATTACAGTCAATGGTATGTATTTTGATACATCAATCGCATTTTATTATTATCAATTAAGCAATATGTATCAAGATTACAAAACATATATTATTACGATGTTTTCAAAAACTAATAAAAAATATAATTCAGAAAAATCACTTGATTGTATTATTCAAGAATCTTATATACCGTTACAAATATATTTAAGTACCGAAAAATACTTTACTGTTAAAAATAAAAAAAAAATATTTCATTCTATTGATATGCCTTTATTAACAGTATTATCAATAATGGAAAATAATGGAGTATTAGTAAAAAAAAAAATATTACAAAATCAAGAAAAAAGAACTATAAATACATTAAATAAATTAAAAAAAAAAATATATGATATAACTCAAGAACAATTCAATATTAATTCTTACAAACAATTACAAAATATTTTATTTAAAAAATATAATTTTCCTTATATTCAAAAAACAAAAACTGGTAGCATCTCAACCAATGAAACAGTTCTCATCAAATTATCTAAAATTCATTCATTACCTAAAATTATTTTACAGTATAGAATACTAAATAAATTAAATAATACTTATTTAAAAAAATTAATTCAATCAATAAATAAAAAAACAAATAAAATTCATACTACATATCATCAAACATCTACTTCAACAGGACGATTATCATCCAGAAATCCTAATTTACAAAATATCCCTATTAGAACTAAAATAGGAAGAAAAATTAGAATAGCATTTATCGTAAAAAAAAAATGGTTATTATTAACTGCAGACTACTCTCAAATTGAATTAAGAATTATGGCTCATTATTCAAGAGATATAAAAATGATCCAAGATTTATCCTATAAACAAGATATACATTCTAAAACGGCTGAACATATTTTTAAAATAAAACCTTGTCACGTAAAATATTATCACAGAAATATTGCTAAAATTATAAACTTTTCTGTCTTATATGGTATTAGTCCATTCGGACTATCTCAAAAATTAAATATTTCTATTATAGAAGCTAGTGAATATATACAAAGTTATTTTTTAACATATAAAAAAATAAAAAAATATATAAAATATATATATAATCTTGCAAAAAAAAACCAATATATAACCACTTTATTTGGAAGAAATATATATATACCAAATATTAATTCAACTAATAAAACATTAAAAAAACAAGCAAAGCGTTTTTGTATTAATTCAATTATACAAAATACTGCTTCTGATATCATCAAAACATCCATGATAAAATTACATACTATATTTCAAAAAAAATTTTATAATGATGCAAAAATAATTATGCAAATACACGACGAACTGATATTTGAAATAAAGGAAGAAAAAAAAAGCCAACTAATATATTTAATTAAAAATTATATGGAAAATAGTACAAAATTAATAGTTCCATTATATGTTTCACTTAAAACAGGAAAAAATTGGAAAGAAATAAAACCATACATATTAAATACATCTATATAATGAATACCATTTACATAATTGATTTTGTAGAAATAAAATATCTGGTTGTTTAAATTTAGAAAAACTACATATAATCACATTTTTATTGATATTGGATAATTGATTACGTACATATGATAATTGTACTATTAATTTTTGTTTAGAAACTTTATCACTTTTCGTCAATACCAATAAAATTGGAAATAATTTGGATTGTAATTTTTTTAAAATAATTAAATCAAATGGTTTAATAAAAAAACGAACATCTGACAATATGACCACACCATATAAAGATTTTCTATTAGTTAAATAATATAACAAACTTTTATAAAGTAACGTTTTAGTTATATGATCTATTTTAGAATATCCATATCCCGGAAAATCTAATATCCTAAAATCTGATACAACACTAAAAAAATTTATTGTTCTTGTTCTACCAGGTAATTTACTGACTCGCGCTAATTTTTTATTGTTAGTAATACAATTAAGCATACTGGATTTTCCAGAATTAGAATATCCTAAAAATGCTACTTCCATTCCAAAAAAATCTTCTAATTCAACAGTATTAACTATACTTTTTAAAAACATTGTTTTATTAAATAATAAACGACTCAAAATAAATATTTTCCTTATACATAGATAAAAAATAATTATGATAATTAATTTAAATATAATGATTTATATATAAAAAATATTGTAAAATATAAATACAATTATACACTAAAAATGTTAATATTCAGATAACATACGATGGGATATAAAATATATCTAGTATCACAATTTTTATAAAAATATTTCCTATATTTGATTTTTAATAAAATCGTATTTTATATATAAATTAAATAAATTATATTTAATTTATATAAAATAAATTAAAATAATATTTCATATTAATAAAAAATGTAATACATATTACATATAATTCTTAAAAATAAAAATTGGTATTTACATGAAAAAAATGATCAGAAATATTGCTATTATTGCTCATGTTGATCATGGAAAAACAACATTATTGGATCAATTATTACAACAATCCGGTACATTCCAACAACATGAAGAAAAAATAGATAGAATTATGGACTCTAATGAATTAGAAAAAGAAAGAGGTATTACCATACTATCAAAACACACATCTATAAAATGGAAAAATTATCATATTAATATTATCGATACTCCGGGTCATGCAGATTTTGGAGGAGAAGTAGAAAGAGTATTATCAATGGTAGATTCTGTCTTATTAGTAGTTGATGCATTTGAAGGTCCGATGCCTCAAACACGATATGTTACTAAAAAGTCATTTTTATATAACATAAAACCAATTATTATAATTAATAAAATGGATAGACCAACTATTCGACCAGATTGGGTTATTAATCAAATATTTGATTTGTTTATTGATTTATCAGCTAATGATGAACAATTAGATTTTCCGGTAATATATACATCAGCTTTGTTAGGTCATTCTGGAGATCATCCCGATAAAATACATAACAATATGATTCCATTGTTAGATGCTATTATAAAATATACCCCAGCGCCAAAAACATCTTCAAAAAATTTTTTTCAAATGCAACTATCACAATTAGATTTTAATAATTATTTTGGAATGATTGGAATTGGAAAAATACAACAAGGAACACTAAAAATCAATCAAATTGTTTCAGTTTTAAGGAATAATAAAAAAGTTTATACTGGTAAAATAAATAATATACTTAAATTTTATGGATTAAAGCAAAAAAATATAAAAATAGCATTTTCTGGTGATATTGTTGCCATTACGGGATTAAATAATATCCAAATATCAGATACTATCTGTGATCCTGAATTTTTATGTCCATTACCTAATTTAAAAATAGATAAACCGACAGTAAATATGTTATTTTGCGTAAATCAATCGCCGTTTTGTGGTACGGAAGGGAAATATATAACTTCTCGTCACATTTTAGAAAGATTAAAAAAAGAAACTATTCGAAATATTTCATTAAACGTGCAAGAAACTAAAAACTCAAATATTTTTTCTGTTTCAGGAAGAGGAGAATTACATTTATCTATTTTATTAGAACAACTGCGAAGAGAAAATTTTGAATTAGAAGTGTCAAGACCTAAAGTAATTTTTAAAAAAAAAAATAATATTTTAACTGAACCTTTTGAAATAGTATTATTAGATATTGAAAAAAAACATCAAGGACAATTAATACAAAAATTAGGAGAATTAAGAGGTGAAATACAAAGTATTATAACAAATGAATATAATAGAATTCAAATTGAATGTATTTTATCTAGTAGATCTCTTATTGGATTTAGATCTGAATTTATGAATATCACTTCCGGTGGTGGTACTTTCTTTTCATCTATCAGTCATTATGACGCAGTCCAAAAAAATCAATTCGGACAAAGAAAAAACGGAGTACTAATCTCAAAAAAAACTGGAACTGCTGTATCTTTTTCAATTCATAACTTACAAAATCGCGGCAAGATGTTTATAGGACCCGGTGAAAAAGTATATGAGGGTCAAATAATAGGCATACACAACCGATCTAATGATCTTACTGTTAATTGTTTAATTGGAAAAAAACTAACTAATATGCGTGCTTCCGGAACTGATGAAGCTATAAACCTAGTTACACCAATTAAGATCACTTTAGAGTATGCTCTTAATTTTGTTAATGATGATGAATTAATTGAGGTCACTCCGAATGCTATACGATTACGAAAAATATATTTAAAAGAAAGTGATAGAAAAAAATTTAAAAATTAATTTTATTTTTATATAAAAAATACATTTTTATAACAATTATTATTGTTATAACTATAAAAAAGAATCTTGATCTTAAAAAAAAAGATTCTTTTTTATAGACTTTTATTCTAAATTTTACTAAATCATTATTTCTTAAATAATATCTATTACCTATATACAGATATAATCACCACTATGTAAAGTATTCGTATAGTTTAACTAAGTCTGTTTTATGTATATCTATGATATGTGCATAATATTTTATTATTCCAATAAAACTTAATTTTTAAAATTTACTAATAGTTAAATATTTTAAAAGTAATACCCGGGTTAGAAGATAAAGAAAAAATATTTTTATTTTTTAAAAATATTTTTTTCATACGAACCTGTAATAATACTGTCTTATCAAATATAAATACCCAAGATAATACTATTCCTGCATTATATTTTTCATCTAATTTTTTATTAAAATATTCAATAAATTCAAATATTATAGGATTATTTGAACAATTTTTACCTATTAAAGCACAAATAATAAATTTATTTATTTTTTTATTTTCATATTTACATAACATTTCTTGACCATAATAACAACCTTTATTAAAATCAATAGCGTTCCATTTTTTTAAACTTAACGTCTGTAATATAAATTTACCTGATATATTTTTTTCAATAATAGGAAAACACGATTCGATATCTAATTCTAACCACTGCATTTTATCAGTATATACAAAATATTGATTCATAAATTTTAAAAAATTAATTAATTCACTTTTATCTATAACAATTAAAAATCTATTAATAGGTTTATCAATTTTTAAAATAATTATTTTATTAATAATAATTAATGATTGATTTTCATTAAAATTAATAGAAAAGAATTTTTTTATTAAAAATAGACTTCTAGAACCAGATGCTCCAAATATTTTAAAATTTTTTTCTTTAAAAATATCTATTTGTGAAAATAAAGAATATTTTTTTAATTCAAAAATATGTTTTTTATATACTGACGATGGTACGAGATATAAATAACAATTTTTATATTTAAAAATTAAAAAAGTAGTCCATACTTTTCCATTAATATTGCAATGAGCGCCTACTTTATATTCATATTTATTAATTAAATTTATATCTATTGTAAAATGATTATTTAAATATTCTTTTTTATCTACTCCAGTTACACTTATTACAGACCAATTATCTAATTCCATAAACATATTATTAGATAAATTTTTACTTAAATAAATTATAGGATAATTTACAATATTACTGTTCATAAAATTATATATACCTTTTTATAAATATAAAACATTATATATTGAATAATTATTTATTATCATAAAATCATTGATGTTTATAAAAAATATAATTATATTATAAAAATATATATTAAATACAATAATATTGTTAATAATAACTATAAAAATAACTATAAAAATGAAAAAAATATTAGATTTGCTAGTATTAAATCAAAAAATCAAAAAATTAAATAATAAAATTATTATATTAAAAAAAAATATTAATTATTCCAATAATAATAGAAAAATTCAATCTATTAATTTAAAAATAAAAAATTTAACATTTAATAATAATTCTAAATTAATATCAGCGCTATATAAAAAAAAAAATATTTTATCTTTAGAAATAGATAAAATAAAAGAATTAATAGATAAACTACATGATATTGAATATTGGATCGATATATTCAGTATCGAACAAGATATGGAAATATTGAAAGAAATAAATATTCAGTATTATAAATTAATAAAAAAGTTACGTAAATTAGAAATTTATACTATGTTTAATAATAAATACGATAAAAATAATTGTTATATAGACATACAGTCCGGTTCAGGAGGAATAGAATCACAAGATTGGACAAAAATATTATTTAATATGTATTTAAAATATGCACATAATAAAAAATTTAAAACAAATATTATAACAAAATCAATAGGAGAAATAGGAGGGATAAAATCTATTACATTAAAAATTAAAGGTAATTTTGCATTTGGATGGTTACGAACAGAAACAGGAATACATCGATTAGTACGTAAAAGTCCATTCAATGCAAATAATAGACGACATACATCATTTAGTTCAGTATTTGTGTATCCAGAATTAAACAATGATATCAATATAAATATTGAACCAAAAAACTTAAGAATTGATGTCTATAGAGCATCAGGTGCTGGAGGTCAGCATGTAAATCGAACAGAATCTGCTGTACGTATTACACACATACCTACAGGTATCGTAACACAATGCCAAAATAATCGTTCTCAACATAAAAATAAAAGCACAGCTATTAAACAATTAAAAGCAAAATTGTATAAAATAGAAATAAATAAAAAAAATATAGAAAAAAAAAATATTAATAAAAATAAACTGGATATTTGTTGGGGTAATCAAATCCGTTCATATATATTAGATGATTCTAGAATAAAAGATAGTAGAACTAAACTAGAAAGAAATGATATTTATCATGTTTTAAATGGCGATTTAAATCAATTTATTGAAACAAGCTTAAAAATGGGATTATAAAAATAACAAATGCCAAAAAATACTCCATATATAAAACAAAAAAATACAGTAAATACGAGAAAAAATAAACTATTAAATTTACGTAAATTAGGCTTTAATTTTCCTAATAAATTTCATGAAACAAGAACTATTAAAAAAATACTGAACACATATAAAAATCACACTAAAAATGATCTACATAAATTATGTTGTATCATAAAAATCGCTGGAAGAATTATAAAAAAAAGAATTTTAGGAAAAGCAACTTTTTTAGTAATAAAAAATAATAATTATGAAATACAAATATACATAAAAAGTGATTTATTTTCAAAAAATTATTACTATGATTACATCATAGAATTAGATTTAGGAGATTTAATTGGAGTTAAAGGAACTATTTTTAAAACTAATACATTAGAATTATCTATTTACTGCACAAAAATATACCTACTAACTAAATCTTTACGGTCATTACCCGATAAATATCAAGGTCTAAAAAATACAGAAATAAAATATAGAAAAAGATATCTAGATTTAATTGCAAATACTAATTCTGTAAAAATTTTTAAAAAAAGATCAAAAATTATCTATTATATTCGTGATTTTATGAAAAAAAAAGATTTTTTAGAAGTTGAAACACCTATGATGCATCCAATTCCCGGTGGCGCTAATGCAAAACCATTTACTACCTATCATAATTCTTTAGCAGAAACATTATATTTAAGAGTTGCTCCTGAACTATATCTAAAAAGATTAATTATCGGAGGATTTAATAAAATTTTTGAAATAAATCGAAATTTTAGAAACGAAGGTTTATCCACTCAACACAATCCTGAATTTACTATGATGGAAATTTATCAGTCTTATAGCAATTATCATGATATGATGTCTTTTTTAGAAGATCTATGTATTTTTATAGTAAAAAAAATTTTTAATTCATATCATTTTCAATATAATAAATATTTATTGAGTTTTAAAAAACCAATCAAAAAAATGACTATGATTGAATCAATATTAAAATTTAATAAAAAAATTCAACTAAATGATTTAAAAAACATTAAAAACGCTCAAAAAATAGCAAAAAAACTCCATTTAAATACTGATCTCTGTACTTCTCTTGGAGAAATTATTTATTTAATATTTGAAAAAAAAATAGAAAAAAAAATTATTAATCCTACATTTATTACTGAATATCCTGTTGAAATATCTCCTTTAGCTAAAACAAATAAAAAGAATAATAAACTAACAGAAAGATTTGAATTTTTTATAGCAGGTTACGAAATAGCTAATGGTTTTTCTGAACTAAATGATCCTGAAGAACAAAAAAGAAGATTTAAATTACAATTAGCTCAAAAAAAATATACAAATATTTCAAAAAATTTTTACTATGATGAAGATTATATTACTGCTTTAGAACACGGATTACCGCCAACATCCGGATTAGGAATAGGTATTGATAGATTAATTATGATTTTAACAAATCAAAAAAGTATTAAAGATGTTATACTCTTTCCTATATTAAAAAAATATAATAAAATTAATTCAAGTTATTAAATTTTATAAATAAAAAAATATTATTAATATTCAAAAAATATATTTAAATTATTAAAAATTAATTAAAAAAAACACTTTAATATTAATCATATATATCAATAATCAATATTTATAAAAACATATTAAAAATAATATTTACGGAAAATACTATGTGTGATATACCAAATATACAAAAAAAAATGTTAAAAAGAAATAATATTCTAAAATTAATTAAAAAATATAAAACTCCTTTATGGGTTTATAACTCTGATGTTATCATTAAACAAATTAAAAAATTAAAAAAATTTGATATTATTCGTTTTGCACAAAAATCCTGTTCTAATATACATATATTAAAATTAATGAAACATTATAATGTTAAAATTGATGCTGTTTCATTGGGAGAAATAAAGCGAGCTATGATAGCAGGGTTTGAACCTAATAATAATAATATAGTGTTTACATCAGATATTTTAGAAAAAAAAGTATTAAAAGAAGTAATTAAAAAAAAAATTCCAGTCAATGCTGGATCAATCGACATGCTTAAACAATTAGGAAAAAAGTCTCCAGGACACGCTGTTTGGATCAGAATTAATCCAAAATTCGGTAATGGACATCATATTAAAACTAATACTGGAGGCGATCATAGTAAACATGGTATATGGAATCCTAAACAGGCATTATCAATTATTCAAAAATATAAATTAAATCTTATTGGATTACACATACATATTGGATCTGGAGTAAATATAAAAAACTTATATCAAGTTTGTGATTCTATGAAAAAAAATGCTATTCAATTAAATACAAAAATACAATTCATATCAGCAGGAGGTGGATTAAAAATTCCTTATTCCCAAGAAGAAAAAGAAGCCAATATCTCTGATTATTTTAATAAATGGAATAATACAAAGAAAATAATTTCTTCTATTTTGAAATGTCCTATTCAATTAGAAATTGAACCAGGTCGATTTTTAGTAGGTCAATCTGGAATATTAATTGCTAAAATATACGCTGTAAAAACTATAAAAAAAAATACTTTTGTTCTAATCAATGCTGGATTTAATGATTTAATCAGACCTGCTTTATATGGTAGTTACCATCAAATAACTGTATTATATAAAAATATTAAAAATATACATAATATTCCTATAATTAGAAGTGTTATTGCTGGACCGCTATGCGAATCAGGAGATGTATTTACTGTCAAAGACACAGGGATTATATTACCTAGAAATCTGCCTAAAGTTAGTCCTGGAGACTATATTATAATCCATAATACTGGCGCTTACGGATCCTCTATGTCATCCAATTATAATAGTAGACCTTTTATTCCTGAAATATTATATAAGAAAAAAAAATTTAAACTTATTAGACGACGTCAGACAATACAAGAAATGTTATCATTAGAAACATCTTTATAAGGAAGATTTAAATAATCCGTCAAAGTGAAATATTTATATATTAATAATTCATTATATATTATAATTAAAAGTACGATTAAAATATATTAATAATAATTATTTAATTAAATATCTATCTTACTTATGAATACAAATATAATTAAAAAAAAAATATATATAAAAACATGGGGATGTCAAATGAATGACCACGACTCTTCCATTATCGCTAATATATTAATAAAAACAAAAAATTACATTATTACAGAAACACCAGAACTATCTGATATTTTAATTTTAAATACATGTTCGATTAGAGAAAAAGCTCAAGAAAAATTATTTCATCAATTAGGTCGTTGGAAAAAATTAAAACAACAAAATTCTAATATTTTAATAGCAATTGGAGGATGTGTAGCTGCTCAAGAAGGAAAAAAAATTTATAAACGAGCGAAATTCATTAATATTATTTTTGGGCCTCAAACCTTGCATAATTTACCTGAATTGATAAAAAAAGCCTATAAAAATAAAAACTTAATAATTGATATAAAAACAAAATCATTAAAAAAATTTAATTATTCAATTAATAATACACTTAATAAAAAATTTACTTCATTTGTTACAATCATAGAAGGATGTAACAAATATTGTTCTTTTTGTATTGTACCTTATACAAGGGGGCGAGAAGTTAGCAGAAATCAAAAAAATATATTATCAGAAATTAAACAGCTTACTCGAATAGGTGTCCGAGAAGTAATACTACTAGGACAAACTGTAAATGCGTATCATACATACGATTTTATTAATAAAAAAAAATATAATTTTTCGGATTTATTATATTCCATATCAGAAATCCCAAAAATTGATCGAATCAGATATATTACTAGCCATCCAAAAGAATTTAACAATGATCTCATAGAGGCCTATAAATATATTCCACAATTAACAAATTTTTTACATCTTCCTGTACAGAGTGGTTCCAATAAAGTTTTAAAATTAATGAAAAGAGGTTATTCAACAGAATATTATGAAGATATAGTCAACAAATTAAAATTTATTCGTCCTACAATGAGCATTAGCTCTGACTTTATTGTGGGTTTTCCAGGAGAAACTAATCACGACTTCCAAAAAACTCTAGATTTTATTTCAAAAATTAATTTTGATACTAGTTATAGTTTTATTTATTCTAAAAGACCAGGTACAAGAGCTGCTAAATTAATAGATAATACTCCAATAGAAGAGAAAAAAAATCGATTAGCAATTTTACAAAAAAAAATCATTCAACAATCTTTACAATGGAGAAGAAGAATGCTCGGTACAATTCAATCGGTATTAGTTGAAGGACAAATGAAAAATAATATTAAAAATTTATACGGAAGAACAGAAAACAATAGAATTATTTGTTTTAAAGGAAAACCTGAACTCATTGGACAATTTGTATCATTAAAAATAACAAAGATAAATTATTATACATACTTAAAAGGAGAAATCAATTAAAAAAAATCATAATAAAAAATATAAATAAAATTTATTTATACAAATATATATAAATTAATTAATAAACTATGAAAATATACGTACAAATTATGTGTAAAAAAAATTATTTTTTACCAAACAAAAAATATTTTTTTTTATGGTTAAAAAAATTATTTTATAAAAATAAAGTAGAAATCACGATTAGAATAGTAAGTATAAAAGAAATAAAATATTTAAATAAAAAATATCGAAAGAAAAATATACCTACAAATGTATTATCTTTTCCGTCTACCGAAAATATAGAGATAAAACATAAATTTTATAATTATATCGGAGATATTATCCTATGTGCAAAATATATTAACCAAGAAGCTTTATTTTTAAAAAAATCAAAACTAGAACATTGGGCACACATGGTAATTCATTCTGCATTACATTTATTACATTATACGCATAACACTAGAAAATCTAGACATAAAATGCAAAAAATTGAAAAAAAAATAATGATTAGATTAGGATTTAATAATCCGTATAGTCTAATAAATATAATTTAAAAATGAATATTGAAATTTGTCAAATAAATTATTATAATATATATCAAATATTCTATTTTAATATTAATGTATAAATTAATTTATAAAACATAACAATATTTTTTTTAAAAAAAAATATTGTTATGTTTATTAACAGGAAAAATATGGAAGATACTAGCTATAATCCAAAAAAAATAGAATCAATCGTTCAAAAATATTGGATAAAAAATAAAACATTTTCTGTAATTGAAGATGAAACAAAACAAAAATTCTACTGCTTACCTATGATACCCTATCCGTCAGGTAAATTACATATGGGGCACGTTCGTAATTATACTATTAGTGATGTAATTTCACGTTATCAACGAATGTTAGGTAAAAATGTATTGCAGCCAATTGGTTGGGATGCTTTCGGATTACCGGCTGAAGAAACAGCAATAAAAAAAAATATTTCGCCTCATGAATGGACATTAAAAAATATATCCATTATGAAAAAACAATTACAATCACTTGGATTTAGTTATGATTGGAACAGAGAAATTACAACATGTCAACCTGAATATTATCGTTGGGAACAATTATTTTTTATAAAATTATTTAAAAAAAATCTTGTTTATAAAAAAAAAACTATAGTAAATTGGTGTAGTACTGATAACACTGTTCTGGCTAACGAACAAGCTCAAGACGGTAAATGCTGGAGATGCGGGTCTAATGTTACATTTAAAAAAATATCACAGTGGTTTATTAAAATTACTGCTTATGTAGAAGAATTACTAAACGATCTAAAATTATTAAATAATTGGCCGAAAGAAGTAATTTCTATGCAAAAAAATTGGATAGGAAAATCAAAAGGAATTAAAATAAAATGTATTATACATAATAATAATTATTTTTTAGATATATATACTACTAAACCTGAAACTATAATGGATATAACATTTTTTGCTATTTCAATGCATCATCCATTAATTTATAATTTACTTAAAAAAAATGATAAAATTAATCAATTTTTAAAAAACAATATTGATATATTAAGTACTGATTTTAAAAATAGCAATAATTTATTTGGTATTAATACAAATTTATTTGTATTACATCCTATCACTAAAACTAAGATACCATTATGGATAACAAATTATGTTCGACACGATTATGCTACCGGTGCCATTATGGCCGTACCCAATCACAACAAAATAGATTATTCGTTCGCTAAATTATATGATATTCCAATCAAAGCAATATTTTCTAAAAAAACCAATCAAAATATAAAAAAAAATATAAATTTAATAAATTCAGTGCAATTAAATAATTTTACTGTAAAAAAAGTACGTCAAAAAATTATCAAAATACTTATTAAAAAAAAAATAGCTAAATTATATATATGTTATAAAATAAAGGATTGGTGTATTTCTCGCCAAAGATATTGGGGGGCTCCTATTCCTATGGTTATTAATGATAAAGACAATATCTTACCGGTTCCAGAAAAAGAATTACCTATTATATTACCGCAATATATACATAAAAATAAATGTATTAAATCATTAAAATTATATACTAAATGGATGCATACGAAAATAAACGGCAATAAAGTAATCAGAGAAAGTGACACATTTGATACTTTTATGGAGTCTTCTTGGTACTATGCACGATACACCAATCCGCATTTAAATACTGACATCTTAGATAGTAAATCTACTAAATATTGGTTACCTGTCGATCAGTACATCGGAGGAATCGAACATGCTGTAATGCATTTAATATATTTCAGATTTTATCATAAATTATTACGTGATTTTGGATATGTTGATTCAGCAGAACCAGTTAAAAAATTAATCTGTCAAGGTATGGTAGTAATAGATTCCTTTTACATTCGGCGTAAAAATGGAAATAAAAAATGGTTATCGCCATCTAAATTAAATATTATTCGAAATAAAGACGGTAAAATTACTCAAGTTTATAAAAAAAATTGTTCTGATAAAATCATATACGCCGGTAAAATAAAAATGTCGAAATCAAAAAATAACGGCATTGACCCTCATTATATTATTAATCAATATGGCGCTGATACCCTAAGATTGTTTTTAATGTTCGCGGCTCCAATTCACAAGTCATTAAACTGGGACTCTCGCAGCATTATTGGTATGCATAGATTTTTAAATAAAATGTGGAATTTTATATATAAAAATAACATAAAAAATATTAACAATAAATCTAAATATGTATTGTACGATCAAGATCGTATCCAATATAAATTAAATAATACTATTATTAACGTTACTAACGATATACAAAATACTAATTCATATAATACCGCCATTGCCCATATAATAAAATTTTTTAATTATATTGAAAACACATACAATAAGAACCAAATAAACAAAAATAACCTAAAAAAATCTTTGGAATGTATCATAAAAATGATGTATCCATTTACACCACATATATGTTTTATATTATGGAAAAAAATACGCGGAGACAAATATTGTATTGATACTGAAAAATGGCCGTCAATTAATAAACATTTAATTATCAAAAATACTTCTATCATTGTAATCCAGATAAACGGAAAAAAAAGAAATATTGTCAAAATTAAAAATAATTTACCAAAAAAAGAAGTTATTAACTTAGTTAATAATATACAAAATATGAAAAAATATTTTCATAAAAAAAATATAAAAAAAATAATTTACATACCTAATAAAATTATTAATTTTGTTTTATAAAGCAGTAAAAATAATTATATGATTATAGATACTATGCATTTAAAAAAATATATACATCAAAATAAAGTATTTACATATATAATATTAGAATCTAAATATATTTTTATCAAAGAAAATAGAAAAATTATTTTTGACTATTTTAAAAAAAAAAAAAATAAAAAAAAAAATATTACAATAAATAATAACGATGATTGGAATAATTTTTTTAATTTATTAAAACAACAAAATTTGTTTTCTGATAGACAATTGTTTAATATAACTGTATATGATACTATAATATCCAAAGATTTACAAAGTTATTTAAATAAATTAAAATATTTTTCTAATAAAAAAATTATAAAAATTTTTTACTTTCCGAATCTTAAGAAAAATGCATTAAATCATAATTTTTTATACAATTATATAAAAAATATTGGAATTATAATAAATAATTCATTATCATATATAAAAAATATACATTATTGGATTAATCGTAAAATTAAAATTAATAATCTTAATGTTACTCCGTCTGCAAAAAATTTTTTATTTGATATAAGTCGAGTAAGTTTTAATGTATTTACAAATTTAATAGAAAATATAATATTATTATATCCAAATACTATTATTACATACGATATGTTACGTAAATACTTTAAATCCATTAAAATGTTCAACTATTATGATTGGATTCAATCAATCATACTTAATGATAAACAAAAAACACTCAAAATATTATTACAATTAAAAACACAAAAATATGATTTTACTAAATTAGTAAATTCCTATAAAACATTAATATATATTATTTTATATTATAAAAAAAAGATATTTATCCAGAACAACTATATAAATAGTATAGTATATAAAAAAAAAATAATGCAATTATCATTGCATTCATTAATAAGACGAAATAATATAAAAATAATAATTTTAATATTAAAATTATTAAAAAAAATTGAATTATGCATACAAAATAACCAAATAGATATTATTTGGATGCATTTAAAAACATTATCAGTTATTTTAAATTAATAAATTTTTATTATTATCATATATATAATAGAAATTATATTTTCAATCAAAAAATATTTATGAGATATATGTTATGACATATACGTTAAATTTATTAGGACTACGATGTCCGGAAGTAATTATGGTATTACGAAAAACTGCAAGAAAATTACAAAAAGGACAAAAAATTCTTTTATTAACAGATGACAAATTTAGCAATAAAGATATTATTCTATTTTGTAGGTTTATGGAGCATAAATTATTATCTAATTCATTCGAAACTATTCCGTATACATATTTAATTGAAATTAAAACAAAAATATCACAGAATCATTATCAATAAAACTTATTGATTGATTAAAATATTTAAAATACGACGTAACGGTTCAGCTGCTCCCCATAATAATTGATCCCCTACAGAAAAAGCAGATAAATATTTTTTTCCAATGTTTAATTTTTTAATACGACCAATAGGAATATTTAATGTGCCAGTAACTTGTAATGGATTTAATTCATGCATCGTATCATTAAAAGTATTATCTACAACTTTTACCCAAGAATTATGAGACGAAATTAACGATTTAATCTCTTTAATAGAAATATCGTGACATAATTTTATTGTAAATGATTGACTATGGCATCTTAAAGATGGAACTCTAACGCATACTCCATCAATAAAAATATTTTGTTTGGTATTTAATATTTTATTTGTTTCCGCCATACCTTTCCATTCTTCTTTGGTTTGACCATTTTGCATAGATACATCAATCCATGGGATTAAATTTCCTAATAACGGCCCTTTTAATTTTGTACTAGAGTAATTAATATTATTTAATGATGAAGTAAATATTTTTTCTATTTCTAAAATAGATGCATTTGACGATAAATATGTAGAGATATTTTTATATACATAACCTATTTGTTCTAATAACTCGAGCATACTTTGAGAGCCACTACCAGAAACAGATTGATAGGTAGATACAGAGATCCAATCAATCAAGTTGTTAGAAAATAATCCACCCAAAGCCATCAACATTAAACTAACAGTACAATTACCTCCAACAAAAGTCTTAATTCCCTTTTCTATACCTAGTTTAATATCGTTAAAATTAATTGGATCTAATACAATAATTGATTTTTTATTCATTCTCAAATACGAAGACGCATCGATCCAATAACCTTTCCATCCAATATCTTTTAATTTCGAATAAATTTGTATAGTATATTTTTCTCCTTGACATGATACAATGATATCTAACGTACTTAAATATTCAAGATTATACGCATCTTCTAATCGTGAAGATACGCGATTAGATACATTCGGAGGTGTACCATACATTTGTGATGTAGTAAAAAATACTGAACGAAAATTTAAAAAATCATTATTTTTTCGTAAACGATCTAATAAAACGGAACCTACCATTCCTCTCCAACCAATAAATCCTACTAACATTTTCATCGTTATAATTCTCTATATTAGAGTACGGATAATAAAAATATTGAACATAATATGTTGCATATGTATATATATATTTTATACATATAATTAATTCTATTATATATTTTAATAGAATTAAAGTAAATATAATTAAAATTATTTAATATTTCATTATAAAAATAAGTTATTAAAATTAATAAATTAATTATACATTAAATAATGTTAAATTATATAAATATAATAATATTATATACAAAATCATGTATATATAAAATTATATTTTATATATAATACATACATATTTATTATTGTTATAATATAAAAATGCTTATTTTTTTAAAAAATATTATCTATAAATAAATCTAAATAGTTGTTTAAACCATACTTTCTATCATCAAAAGTACTTTACATAAATTAATTATGAAGGAAAATAAAATGTTACATATGAAGAATATTAATTTAGAAAATAAACGAGTATTTATTAGATTAGATTTAAACGTTCCTTTAGATGGTGAAAAAATCATCTCTAGCGAACGCATTGACCGTGCACTTCCAACTATACAATTAGCATTAAAAAAAAATGCTAAAATAATATTAGCTTCTCATTTAGGTAGACCAAAAGAAGGATGCTACGATAAAAAATTATCTTTATTACCTGTTTTTAAATATTTAAAAAAAAAATTATATGGTACTAACATAATTTTTTATAAAAAATATTTAGAAGGAATTAACGTAGAATCTAATCAAATTGTGTTACTAGAAAATGTTCGATTTAACTACGGTGAAATAACTAACGATATCGAATTGTCTAAAAAATATGCTAATTTATGTGATATTTTTATAATGGATGCTTTTGCTACAGCTCATCGAATAGAAGCTTCAACATATGGTATATGTAACTTTGTGAAAAAATCATGTATCGGTCCGTTATTATATTCTGAAATAAAAATACTAAAAAATATATTAAATAAACCAAAACATCCTATCGTTACTATCGTTGGTGGAGCAAAAGTATCAACAAAAATTAAATTATTAAGTTCATTATTAAAAATTACAGATACAATGTTATTAGGTGGAGGTATCGCTAATACATTTATTTCTATCTTCCATTCTGTAGGTAAATCCTTACATGAAAAAAATTTTAAAAATAAAGCAAAAATCTTATTTGATACAAATAAAATAATTTTACCGGTTGATTCTCGTGTTAGTACATCTTATTCAATCAATGCTACTGCAACCATAAAACCAGTTTCAAATATATTACCTCATGAAGAAATATTAGATATCGGTAATGAGACTATTAAAAATTATAAATCAATCATTAAACAAGCTAATACAATATTATGGAATGGACCTATGGGTGTTTTTGAATTTCCAAATTTTAGAAGAGGAACTGAAGAAATTGCTAAATCAATTGCATATTGTGCAGCTTATTCCGTTGCAGGAGGAGGAGATACTATAGCTGTAATTAATTTATTTAACCTATATAATAATATTTCTTATATTTCTACGGGTGGAGGAGCATTTTTAGAGTTTATAGAAAACAAAACATTACCGATTCTAGAAAAATTAAAAAACTAATAAATTATATAATTTATCTTTAATTCATAAAAATACTAACAATATACATTAAAAACGGAATAACAAAATGACATGCAAAATTTTAAATTTTATTAAACCAGGAGTATTGAACGCTGAAGAAACAAAAATTTTATTTTCATTAGCTAAAAAATATAAATTCGCTATACCTGCAATTAACTGTATTAGTACTGATTCAATCAATTGTGTATTAGAATCTGCTTCGCAAATGAAATCTCCTATTATTATTCAATTTTCATATGGAGGAGCTCAGTTTATAAGTGGATTAGGATTAAAAAACAATCATATCCATGCAATAGCAGGAGCTATATCAGGAGCACAGCACGTTCATATGATATCTAAATACTATAATATTCCTGTAATATTACATACAGATCATTGTGAACTCGACCATATTGCATGGATTGACGGATTAATTATTGAAGGTAAAAAATTTTTTAAACGTAATAAACGTCCTCTATTTTCATCTCATATGCTAGATTTATCCAAAGAAAATATTAAGAAAAATATTAATATATCATCACAATATTTAATAAAAATAACTAAATTAAATATGATGTTAGAAATGGAATTAGGTTGTACTGGAGGAGAAGAAGACGGAATTAATAATACAAACATAAACAAAAAACTTTTATATACTGATACTCAAGATATTTTTTATACATTTAAAAAATTCAATAAAATTAGTAATAATTTTTTTATTGCTGCAGCATTTGGTAATGTACATGGTGTATATCAACCCGGACAAGTATTGCTTAAACCTTCCATTTTAAAAAGAGCACAAAAATATATCAGTAATGTAGAAAAATTACCAAAAAATCCATTAAATTTCGTTTTTCATGGAGGGTCAGGAACTGATATAAATGATATTAAAAAATCTATTAAATATGGAGTCGTTAAATTCAATATTGATACTGATATGCAGTGGAACTATTGGTCAGGAGTATTAAATTTTTATTTAAAAAACAAACAATATTTACATAGTCAACTAGGGAACGATCAGGGGTCGGATAAACCAAATAAAAAATATTATGATCCTCGAGTCTGGTTAAGACAAGCACAAAAAAATTCAATTGAATACTTAAAAAAAATGTTTGAAACCTTAAATTCTTGTAATACATTATAAAATGTAATATACGTATTATTTTATAATAAAGAATATAATCGTGATAATATCCATATATTATTTTTATCATTTAAAATAAATATAGATTTTTATCTATCATAAAAAATTTATTAATAGAAAATACTATTCCATGCAATTAAATTAATTTAATTTATAAATTAATTTTTATGATTTATAAAAAATAAAAATATTTATTTTCAAAAATCTGTAAAAAATAAAAAATGCGCAAAAAAATTTTTGCTATACTCCATATAATAGAAGCATTACATATGGTAGATTGTATAAATAATGTTGGTTTTTGTTTTTTATTGAATAAACAAACATTCTTATCTTATCTAATAAATTTATCTTTTTCAATTATAGTAATTACTGTAGGTTTTTTTATTAGTCAATTTTTTGCAAATGGAACTCAAAAATTATTCTCTATACACAATGTAGATAATACTATTTCTGGATTTTTGTCTGCTTTAGCACGTTATATCGTTATTATTTTTACCGGTATAATAGCACTAGGTCAAATTGGAGTACAAACAAATTCCATTATTGCCATTATTGGAGCAGCAGGAATGGCAATTGGATTAGCATTACAGGGATCGTTATCAAATTTTGCAGCAGGTGTACTATTAATATTATTACGACCACTCCGAACAAGTGAATATGTCAATTTAGGTAATGCCGCTGGAACAGTACTCAATGTTCATATCTTCTACACTACATTAAAAACATTAGATGGTAAAATTATAGTAATTCCAAACGGAAAAATTGTTGCTGGTAATATTATTAATTATTCCCGCGAACCAATACGAAGAAATCAATTTATTATCAATGTTACATATGATTCAGATGTAGATTTAGTAATTTCAGTATTACAAACAGTTCTTGATAAAGAAGAACGTGTTTTAAAACATCCAGGTAATTTTGTCGGATTAAATGAATTTTCTCCATCTTCATTAAAATTTGTTGTAAAATGCTGGTGTCATACAACAGAATTAAATGCAGTATATTCAGATTTAATGTTAAAATTTAAAAAAGCATTAGATCAACATAATATTACTATACCATGCTCTAAAATGGACATTTATTTATATAAAAAAATACATAAAATATTAAAAATAAATAAAAAAAAAATAGAAAGAAAGAAAAAATAACACATAATTAAAATAATGGCGTAGAATTTTAATATTCTACGCCTTAACATACTATTAAGTATTAATTAAAATAAAATGTTAAAAATATATAAATCAAATCAAATAAATTTTCTTCTTAAAAAAATGTGTAAAAAAATGATATCTAATAAAAATATTTTAACAAATGAAATAATTTTAATTAATGATATACACATTAAAAACTGGTTAGAAATTAATATTTCTAAAATTGAAGGTATTTGTATAAATAAAAAATATTTTTTAATCTCAACATTTTTTATTCATTTAATAGAAAAAATAAATTATAAACAAAAGGAAATATTTTACAGTATTTTTAAAAAAGAACATCTTAAATGGATTTTAATGTCAATAATTAACAATAATCACGATTCTTTGTTTCTAAAAAAATCTGGAATTTTATATAAAAATGAAGAATTTTGTTCTCAAATGGCTACTATTTTTATTAAATATATTTTTTTTCAACCTAACTTAATATTACAATGGGAAAAAAAAGAAAACAATAATTGTTTATCAACAACACAGATATGGCAAAAAAAATTATGGAACTTAATAATAAAAAAAATAAAAATTTTAAAACAAAAAAATCTAACAGAAATAATTAATAATATTTACCAAAATAAAAAAAAATCCTATTTTTTAAAATTAATCCCTACCAGGATATTTATATATTCTCAAAATCCTATAAATCCATTAATTCAAATTATTTTATATGCCGTTAAAAATATTACTTCAATATATTTATATCAATATCAATTCAATAAACAAACAAATATAGATCCTATTCTTTCATTCAATAAAAAAAAAAAATTTTTATTAAACAATTAAAAAATAAAAAAAAAATATCTTATAAAAAAAAATTTTTTTATAAACAAAAAAATATAAAAAAAATTTTATATGTTTTACAAAATGATTTATTTAAAAACTCATTAGAAAACAAAAATTTACAATTTATACCATACACGCAAGATAATTCTTTTTCTATTCATAGATGCTGTTCATATTTACAAGAAATAAGAGTATTATATAAACATATAACTAACATCCTAAATATAAATCCAAAATTAAAATTAAATGATATATTAATTACAGCAACTGATATAACTCCATATCTTTTGTATATTAATAGAATATTTAATCCTTTACTACAAAATAATCATCTTATTTTTAATAATACTAAAAAAAATACTATTAAAAAAGATATTATATTAACTATTGAAAAATTATTTAAAATTAAAGATAATCGTTTTCAATGTTCATGGGTTTTATCTCTTTTAAATACAAAATTTTTAAGAAAAAAATTTTTTATTAAATCTAGTGATATTAAAACTATTTATAAATTTGTATCTGACTTAAAGATTCTGTTTGGATTCGATAAAAAACAATTTAAAAAAATGTCTATTCCGAATATTCATACATATTCATGGAATTATGCAATTGATCGAATTACTTCCGGATATTGGTTAAATAAAAAATATTCAATTTGGAATAATACCTCTACTTATAATGTATCGTGTAGGAATAGTAATATATTACTAGGAAATTTTATTAATTTAATAATTACTTTAAATAAATTCAGAAAAAAAATATTACATAAAAAATTACTAAAAAATTGGTTAAATATTATTTCACAAATAATTAATGATTTCTTTGATATTCCAATAAAATATAAAAAATTTTTTTTTACACTAGAAAATATATGGAAAGTAATTATATCAGATGGAATAAAAATGCGATATACAAAAAAAATATCTATTTCAATTTTAATTAAAAAATTTTTTAAATATAATTTTTCATTATTTAAAAATGATTCTTTTATGTCGGGTAGTATTAATATTGTTCAATTGAATAATATAAGAATAATTCCGTTTAAAATGATTTGCGTCTTGGGATGTACTCAAGATAATATTCCTAAAATAAAAAAAAAAGATATATTTAATTTGATCAATCCAAATATATATCAATATGATTTAAATATATTTTTCGAAACAATTATGGCGTCTCAAAAATATTTTTTTTGTAGTTACACGCATATAAATACAGAACAAAAAACTAACTATGCATCACAATATATTATAGATATAATCTATTATATAAAAAAAAATTTTTATATTAAAACTAATCAAGTAGCCAAAAAAAATATTAATTTAATAAATAACATTTATTTTAAATATGATTATGAATCATATAATTCATACTTTATACATAACTATATAGAAAAATTCTCATCAAATAAAAAAAAAATAAAAAAAAAAATTTATAGAATTATTAAAAAAGATCTTTTAATAAAGAAATTAATAAATTTCTGGAAAAATCCAATTCAATATTTTTTTAAAAAAAGATTACATACAAGTAACTTTTCTACAGATATCAAACAAATAAATGAAGATGAATTATTTAATATAAATCTACTTGATAAATACTACATTAATAAAAAATTATTAAAATATAAAATTCTTAAAAAAAAAACTAATTTATTATTTAATAAATTTAAATTACAAAATAAAATACCTTATGGATATTTAGGAAAAGTTCTATGGAATATAGAAGAAAAAAAAATACAAAAATTAGCTAATAAAATTCATGAAATCAAAAATTCACCTAAAAAATTAGATATAACATTAAGAACTAAAAAATATTTACTATCAGGTCAAATAAAAGAAATCAATACATTCGGTTTACTTCGATGGTCTACAAATAAAATTAATTATAGAGTCATCATATCAGCATGGATCGAACATATTATTTATTGTACATTACAATCTCATAAAAAAAGTATATTATTAGGAATTAACGATGAAATTATAGAATTTTATCCTCTTGAAAAAAAACAAGCAACAGAATATTTACAACAATATATTCAAGGATATTTAGATGGAATTAAAAAACCTATTTTAATATTAAAATCTGGAATTATTTGGTTGCAATCAATATATCTAAAAAAATTCAATATCTTAAAAAAAGATGATAATAGCAATATTACTGCCAGAAAAAATTTTTTAAAAAAATGGCACGGTAATTCATTTTACCAAGGTGAAAAAAAAAATATGTATATACAAAAAATAATTCCGTATATGAATATTATAAAAATGAAAAAAATATGTAATACCTGTACATATTGGCTATTACCAATTTTAAAAAACTCTAATATTAAAAAAATCATTTAAAATGATATTTTTATATCCACATAAATAATTTTATTAACGAGATATGATATGAAATGTATAGATTTTGATATAAAAAAAATACCAGAACCTGGTATTACTTTAGTGGAAGCATCAGCAGGAACAGGAAAAACATTTACTATTATTATTTTATATTTAAGATTAATATTAAATATTGGTATAAAAAAAACATATTCGAGACCACTATCAATTTCCGAAATATTAATCGTTACATTTACTGAAGCATCAAAAAATGAATTAAAAAACAAATTATACAACAAAATTTGTCAACTTTATAATATATGTATTAACAAAAGTAATAAAATAAATGAATTACAGGATATTATCAAGGATATAAAAAATATTAAAAAAACTATCCAATTATTAAAAATCGCTAAACAAAATATCAATTCAATTATGATATGTACATTACATGGTTTTTTTTTTCATATTTTAAATGAACAAAAATTCTTATGTCAAAAAATAATGCCTTCAAAAATACTATCCAGTATAAAAAAAATACAATTAGAAGCTACAAAAGATTTTTGGAGAAACCATGTATATGATATAGATAAAAATATAACAACACTTATTTTAAAAAAATGGCCCACTCCCAATCAATTATTCAAAAATATACATTTATGGATTAATCAAGCAAATATTACTTATAAGCATAATTTTAAAAAAAAAACAAGTTTAAATGTTATCTATAATAATATTGTAAAAATTGTTAATAACACAAAAAAAATATGGCATAAAAAAAAAAATAAAATAAAAAATTTAATTTATAAAATAAATTTGAACAAAAAAATATATAATAAAAATAATCTAAAAAGATGGTTTATTAAAATAGAACGTTGGTCTGAAAAAAATAATAATTATTATTATATTCCTAAAATATTAAAATATTTTAAATTTAATACGATTAATCACAATAAATTACTTGAATATAGTAATAAATATATTTTTTTAAAAAATATTGAAAAAATTTTTAAAAATTATGATTTATTTTATAAATATTTTATCTATCAAGCTACACAACAAATTCCAAAAATTATTCAAAAAAAAAAAGATGAAAAAAATGGATTAGAATTCAATGACTTAAATAAAATTTTATTAAAACAAATTAAATCAAAAAATTCAATAATAAAAGAAAATATCATTAATCAATACACTATTTCAATAATTGATGAATGTCAAGATATCGATGACATACAATTCAATATTTTTTATACTTTATATAATAAAGTACCTAATAAATCGTTAATTTTATTTGGAGACCCAAAACAATCTATATATAGTTTTCGAGGATCAAATATATTGTCATATTTAAAATTTCAAAAACAAGTAAAAAAAAAATTTATTTTAAAAAAAAATTTTCGTTCTTCCAATAATATTATTTCTGGCATAAATATATTATTTTCTCGATTAAAAAAACCATTTATATTTAAAAAAATTAATTTTCAATCTTCAGCAATATATGACAAAAAAAATCAACCATACTTTAGTATTAATAATATTAAACAACCAGCATTCAATCTGGTATTTCAACATAAAAAAATAATGACAACTAATGAATATTATCACTGGATTGCAAAAAAATGTGCTAATTCAATATATAGTTGGTTATCAGAAAAATCTACTAACGTATCTCTTATAAAACTCAAAAATTATCAAATAAGGCGTATTAAGCACGAAGATATAACGATTTTAGTAAAAAATAAATATGAAGCTCAAATCATTAAAAAAGCACTTAAAAAAAATGGACTTCTATCTATTTATACATCTTATAAAAATAATATTTTTCATACTACAGAAGCAAGAGATATTATGTGGATTCTTGATGCAATAGTTGATTTATCTAATAAATCAAAATTACAAAAATTATTATTTACTAAAATATTTAAAAAAAATATTTTTAATATTCTACTCCTAAATAATCCAGAAGAAGTATATACTTCTTTATTTAAAAAATTAAAAAAATATCATATTATATGGAATTCTAGTGATATATCAAACATGATTTATAAAATAATAGTTGACTTTAATATTCCTACACATAATATATCGTCACAAAAAAATAATATCAATATCACCAATCTCGCCAATATATGTGAAATATTAGAAAAAAAAAATCAAATTATTAAAAATAAATTTTTATTAATTATGTGGTTTAAAAAAAAAATATTACAAGATAATATCGATGATAATAAAATTATCGATACATATCTACCAAAAAAAAATATTATTAAAATAGTTACTATATATAAAGCAAAGGGATTAGAATATCCAATAACTTGGATTCCGTTTTTTAGTAATTTTCAAATATCAAAAAATAATATTTTTTTTTGTAAAACAAAATTAAAAAGAATAATTGATTTAACAGATAGCAAAAAAAATTTATTGATACATCAAAAAGAATTATTATCAGAAGACTTACGTTTGTTATATGTAGCGTTAACAAGAAGTATTATACACTGTAATATTGGTATTGCGGTCATTCAAAAAAAAAAAAATATTAACATGAATCATAATCTTGATACTGATTACCATAAAAGTAGTCTTGGTTTTTTAATACAAAAAGGAAAAAAAATTAGTTTTAATGATTTAAAGAAAGAATTATCTAGTATCGACGGTACTAAAATTTTTAAAATACAATATGAAAATAATAAAAAAAAAAATATATATATAAAAAAAGATATACAAACAAAAACAGTATTAATACCAAAATTACTAAAAAAAATTATACATCCCTGGATTAAAATTAATTTTTCTAAAATCACAGCATATAACATATTTAATAAAAAATATAATACCAAAAAAAAAATAAAACAAGATATATTGATATATCCAGACAAAAAAAATGAATTATCTAATATAAATCCTCATATTTTTCCTAGAGGAAAAGAATACGGAATATATCTACATGATATCTTAAAAACAATAAAATTTGAAAATACTGATAATTTAAAAAAAATAATTCATAAATTAAATTTCTTGTCATTATCTTCAGTATGGGAAAATACACTTAATATATGGATACATAATATTTTATCTAAACCATTAAATAAAAAAAATTTATCTTTAAATAAAATTAAAAAAAATGAATATCAAAAAGAAGTTAAATTTACTATTCCAATAAAAAAATATATTGATATTAATAAATTCAATTTAATTATTAAGAATTTTGATTTATTTTCAAAAAAATGTCGAAATATTAATTTTGAAAATGTTTCCGGTGTACTAACCGGAATTATTGATTTATTTTATGTATGGAACAATAAATATTATATTATTGATTATAAATCAAATTGGTTAGGACCTGATTATTGTTCTTATAATCATAAGAATATTAAAAAAGAAATAATTAAATATCGCTATGATATACAATATCAAATATATACCTTAGCTATACATCGTTATCTCAAAAAAAAAATAAAAAATTATGATTATAAAATACATTTTGGAGGAGTTTTTTACTTATTTATAAGAGCGCTTAATACAAAAAATAATGCTGGTATTTTTTTTATAAAACCATCATATTATTTAATATATCATTTAAATAATCTATTAAACGGGAAATTCTATGACACCAAAAAATAAAAAAAAATTTTTTAAAATTATAAATAATGCAAAAATAAAAAATAAAATTTCATATATAGATTTTTATTGTTGTTTTAATGAAAAATTTTTTAATGTTGCACCTGAAATAGCATTAGTATTTATATTTCTAAGTTATTCGGCAAATAAAGGTCATAGTTGTATACCAATTAAAAAATTTATAAAAATAGATCATTTAATTAAAGAAAATAAAATTTTTTACAAATTATTTCAATTAATTTCTCTAGAAAATAAAAACTGGTTTAATATAATAATTAATAATTTTTTATGTAGTAACGGAACACAAAAAACTCCTTTAGTATTAGATAGAAAATACATTTATATATACAAATATTGGTATATGGAAAATAAAATAATTGAATTTATTTATCATAAAAATTTAAAATATAATATTTCTAAGATAGAAAAATACAAACAATTAATCAAAAAATATTGTTATAAAAAAATTGATAATAGTCAAAAAAATACTATCAAAAATGCTTTATTAAGCCATATATTTTTTATAATTGGAGGTCCGGGAACAGGAAAAACTAGTATAGTAGCGTACTATATTCTAATTTTAATAAAAAATACCAATAATAAAATAAATATTCAGCTATCAGCCCCTACAGGTAAAGCAGCTACTAAATTAACTCAATCAATTTATTATATTTTAAATCGCACTAATATAAGTAAAAAAAATAGATTATCATTTCCTCGAATAGGAATTACATTACATAATTTATTTAAAATCAACAAAGAAACAAATCAATGTAATCTTAAAAATAAATATAAAAATTTAGATGTTCTCGTCATAGATGAATGTTCTATGCTAGATTTAAATCTTATGAATATAATTATAGATAATGTAAATAAAAAAACAAAAATTATTTTCATAGGCGATATCAATCAACTTCCAGCTATAGATACAGGATCTGTTTTAAAAAATATGTTTAGTAAGATACTTACTAAAATAATAAAAAAAAAATATGAAAAAATAATTTATAATCATGTTTCTATCTTAAAAAAAAAATATAGATTCAATAAAAATTCAGGAATTAATACTCTTGCAACTAGATTAGAGAATAATTTACATATTAATATATCGCAATTTTATCGAATATTATATCCAGATATAATATGGAAATCATTACATACACACAAAAATTATTTATATATGTTAGTAGAAATAAAAAAATATTTTATTATTTACAAAAATTTTATTGACACAAATAATGATCCTATAAAAATTATTAAAAAATTTAATAAATATCAAGTTTTATGTGCGGTCAAAGAGGGAATGTTTGGAACAAAAAAAATAAATAAATATCTCAATAAATGGTTTATCAAAAATCAAACGGTATATTTTAAAAAAAATACTAAAAATGAAAATAAAAAAAAATTTTATCACGGAAAACCAATTTTAATTAACAAAAATAATAACTTATTAAGATTAATGAATGGAGATATTGGAATTTGTTTATTGATAAAAAATAAATATAAAGTATTTTTTATGCTTTCAGATCAAACAGTTAAAGTTATTAATCCGAAAATATTATTAAATTACGAGTCTGCGTGGGCTATTACCATTCACAAATCACAAGGTTCAGAATATTCATCTGTACAAATCGTTATTCCGAACTACTATTGTTCAGTATTATCAAAAGAACTGTTCTATACTGCTATTACTAGAGCAAAAAAAAAAATAACTATATACACTGATATAAAATTACTAGAATATATATTAAAAATTCACAATATACAGTATTCAGGACTAAATAAAAAATTAAAACTAATGTATAAATATAAATTATGTAATTAATAATTGCGGGAATTGGATTTGAACCAACGACCTTCGGGTTATGAGCCCGACGAGCTACCTGACTGCTCCACCCCGCTATCAATTTTAATTATTATAACATATAAATAATTATTAACAACTATTTTATGGTAAAAAAATGATTTTATTTTATAAAATAAAATCATTGAATAACAATGTTTAAAAATAAAATATTGGTATAATAATTAATTTATTCAAAAATTAAAGATTAATATAATTATTATTATATTAACAATAATAGATATTCAAAAATATTTATAAAAAATATTAAGTATATTTAATAATATAATAGGTATAATATTATGATTCCCATACAGAGAAGAAAAGCGCGAGAATTAGCAATTCAAGCTATATATGCTTGGCAAATATCAAAAAATATTATTATCTCAGAAATTGAAAAATATGTAATCCAACAAAATAAAAAACATTTATTAGATGAAAAATATTTTCATGAAATTTTTACAGGCGTCATTAAAAATGTCCGTTATTTAGATAACATAATTTACCCATATATATCTAATAAAAATAAACGAATCGATCCTATTGAAAAAGCTATACTAAGACTATCTTCTCATGAAATTACACAACGGTTAGATGTTCCGTACAGAGTAATCATTAATGAAGGTATAGAATTAGCAAAAATATTTGGATCACAAAAAAGTCATAAATTTATAAACGGAGTATTAGATAAAATTATTAAAAAAAATAATTTTATTTAATTAATGTTAAATATAAAAATTTATAAAATACTCTTATAAAATATTAAAAATATAAATGTAATAAAATCAATAATATTTAAACAAATAATTAAATTGACAAAAATAATGGTATTATATAATTTAAATAATATAATCTGAATAAATATATTTAATATAAAATATATAAAAATATTAATTATAAATATAATTTATTATATTTATAATTAATAAAAAATATTTAATATAATTTTTTATAAAAATAAAAAAATGAATAATTGGAATATACAATCTGCTAAATATATTGCGAAAAAACTTAATATTACTTTAAATAAAAAACATTGGAAAATTATTTTTTGTATGAGAAATTTTTATAAAAAATATAATTTTACACCATCAACAAGAATATTCTTAAAATATATGAAAAAACAAAATATATCTTTGACTAGTCAAGATTTATTTATCCTGTTTCCAAATGGATTTATGAAATATGCTAGTCAAATATCTGGAATTCCTAGGAATAATAATTGTTTTTAAAAACTATATTTATAAAAATTTATTGATAATATTAAACTAATTAAAAATATTATAAAAATAGATATAAAAAACATAATTCGAGACCATTGTTCATAAGAATAAAAAAAAATATTTTTAATAATAGAAAATAAAAACCACATAAAAATAAAAAAACTTGTAGATAAAAAATAAAAAAAACGCACATAATGAAAATAATATAATAATAAATTAAGTATAAACATACTAACAATGCACACAGACATAAATATATTAGTATATTTTCGATTATATTTTGTAACAAAATTTGGTATATTTGCCTGTTTATAATCTGTATATCGATAAATAATAATAGAATAAGAATGAACTATTTGCCAAAAAATAAATATAAAGAATAAAATCAAACAACACCCATTTAATGCTTTATGTACAGAAATATATCCAATAATAGGTGGTATAGAACCCGACACGCTACCTACGAATATAGAATAACATGATTTTTTTTTAAAAAAAAATGAATAAAGAATCACATAAAAAAATATTCCGGTTAATGATAGAATCATAGATATAAAATTTATATATTTATAAAATATATACAAGCCTAAAAAAATACACAAAATAGCAAATAAAAATAGTATATATATTAATGTATTACTTTTATAATTACATAAAATTCTATTCTTAGTTCGAAGCATAGTTTTATCTAAATTTCTATCAATAATATTATTTAAAATACATGATGCTGCAATGATAAACGTCATACCTAATATGACTTTCATAAATAGCAATTTTAATAAATATCCGCGAGATGCTAAAAAAAATCCTCCTGATAAACTAATTATGTTTCCTATAATAATTCCAGGTTTAATTAACTCTAATTTATTTATTATATTTTTTTTTTTTAAAACAAAAAAAAAATTTAATATTAATGATTTAAATGATCGAAAATCCATAAAGATCCTATAGTAATAATACTAATAATAACACCCGTAAATATCAGTGATGATATAATAAAAAAATTTTTTTTAGAAAAAGAAATATCTATAAAATATTTAAAATATAAAAAAATTTGTATACTTATTAATAACCAAAAAATCCATTTGTATTCAATAAAAAAAAATAAATTATGTGATAATATAAAAAAATATAAAAATATAAAAAATATAGAAATATAAAAACCAATAAAAAATTTTTTTTTCATAAAAATTTTGATAATTTCAATAAAAATATTTTTTTTTATTATCAACATTATTAGTACTCCACTCATATCAAAATAATTCAATTTATTATTTAAAATATATACACATTAATAATATCATCCATATTATGTCTATAAAATGCCAAAATAAACAAAAACAAATAACAGATACATTAACAAAATTCTTAAAATCAAAAATTAAAATTTGAATTATTAAGATTAATATCCACAATAATCCAAAAATAATATGTAATCCATGTATTGCTAAAACAGTAAAAAAAGATGAAAGATAACCGTTTACTGTAGGATAAAATCCTTTATTAAACATATGTAACCATTCAAAATATTCTAACGATAAAAAAATACTTCCTAAAAAAAATGTAATTAATAAAAAAATTAACATATATTTTTTAGAATGTTTATGTAAAAAATATTTAACTAAACTACATGATAAAGCACTAAATAATAAAATTAATGTTTCTAAAAAAATTATAAACCATGAAAATAAATGATTTTCTTGTAAAAAATTATCGTATCCATGTCGTGACATAATGATATGTACCACAAATAATATTGCAAAAATAATACAATCACTCATTAAATAAACCCAAATACCAAAAATATTTTTATTTTCTAACGAAGAATACGAAATATATTTTTTTTTTATGTTCACGATATATCCCTATATGACATTCATATTTTATTTATGATTATTTTTTTTATTAGTAGATTTATATTTGTTTTCTATTTCGTAAATTCTATTTTTTGAAATAATATATCCATTATCTACTTTAAGAGATTTAATTAAAATAATAAAAAAAATTCCAATTAATGATAAAAAAACTAACCACCAAATATGCCATATCATTGAAAAACCAAATATTGTAGTTAACACACTAATAATAATACCTGTAGACGTATTATTAGGCATATGAATAGATTCAAAATGATTACCTATACCAATATTTTTATTTATTTTTTCATACCAAAAATTATCTATTTTTTTTATTAACGGTATAACTGCAAAATTATATACAGGTGGAGGAGATAAAATAGACCATTCTAATGTTCTACCATTCCAAGGATCTCCACTATCATCTCTATATTCATCAGAATGTCGATTTTTAATTGATATAAACAATTGTATTAATTGAGCTACAATACCTAAAAAAATTATAATACTACCAATAGCAGCTACCGTTAAAAGATTATGATATTCGACATCAATATTTTGACTTAATCTACGAGTCATACCCATACATCCTAATATATATAGCGGAATAAAAGCTATAAAAAAGCCATTAATCCATAATAAAAATGCAACTTTACCCCAATATTCATTCAATTTAAAACCAAAAATCTTAGGAAACCAATAAGTTATACCTGCAAAACAGCCAAAAACTACACCACCAATAATTACATTGTGAAAATGAGCCACTAAAAATAAACTATTATGAAAAACAAAGTCTATTGAAGGTATGGATAACAATACACCTGCCATACCACCTACCGTGAAACTAACTAAAAAACCAATAGTCCATAACATAGCGGAATGAAAAACAATACGACCACGATACATTGTAAATAACCAGTTGAATATTTTTACACCAGTCGGAATAGCAATTATCATAGTAGTAATACTAAAAAAAGAATTTACATCTGCTCCAGCACCCATTGTAAAAAAATGATGTAACCATACAAGAAAAGATAATATCGTAATAACAATAGTAGCCCATATTAAAGAAATATATCCAAATAATGCTTTTCTAGAAAATGTAGATACTATTTCTGAAAAAATACCAAATATTGGTAATATTAATATATAAACTTCAGGATGTCCCCATATCCAAATTAAATTGATATATAACATCATGTTTCCACCTAGATCATTAGTGAAAAAATGAAAACCTAAATACCTATCTAAAGATAAAAATACTAACGTAATAAATAAAACAGGAAAAGATATTAATATAAGAATGTTAGTACATAATGCTGTCCAAGTAAAAACAGGCATCTTAAACATCGTCATACCTGGAGCACGAAAATTAATAATAGTTACTATAAAATTAATAGCAGTTAAAATCGTACCTAAACCTGATATCTGTAAAATCCAAATCCAATAATCTACACCTACTCCTGGACTATACTGAATTCCTGATAATGGAGGATATCCTAACCAACCAGTTGCAGCAAATTCACCGATTCCCAAAGATAGCATCATTAAAAAAACTGAACTAGCAGTTAACCAAAAACTTAAATTATTTAATAAAGGAAACGCCAAATCTCTTGCTCCAATTTGTAAAGGAATAACAAAATTCATTAAACCAATCACTAGAGGCATAGCTACAAAAAAAATCATAATGACACCATGAGCTGTAAATACTTGATCATAATGATTTGCTGGTAAAATATTGATATGCCCGCCAGGTAAAGATGAAAAAAACTGTTGTAATCGCATTATTACAGCATCAGAAAACCCCCGTAAAAACATAACAAATGATAGTATGAAATACATAACAGCAATTTTTTTATGATCTACAGATGTAAACCAATTACGCCATAAATAATTCCACTTTTTTAAATACGTAATATACACACCGAGCGTTAAAGAAAATAATATAATTACAATATATGTAATCATAATTATCGGATCATGAAATGGTATTGCATTAATAGTTAATTTTCCAAACATTCTTATTTACCTTTAATAAATAAAATATACAATTAGATAATTCATTTTTATTTATATAAATAAAGTAATTATTTTTTATATATGTTATTAAACATACCTTTAATTTTATAAAACAATAAAGGATCAACATATGAAAAATATTGTATATTATGTTGTTTAGTATGACGCGATAAATCTAAAAATTGTTTTTTAAATAATAAAAAATTGTTTTTTAATTTTACATGTTCTATCCATGTATAAAAATCATACATATTTTCATAAACACAAACATTAAATTTCATATTAGAAAAACCATAACCACTATAATTAGATGAAATACCTTTATAACAACCACTATTATTTGCTATTAAATTTAATTCTGTTTTCATTCCTGCCATAGTATAAATTTGGCTACCTAAATGAGGTATAAAGAAAGAATTCATTATAGAATGTGAAGTAATATTTAAATGTATAGGAATATTTTTAGGAAACGATATTTCGTTAATAGTAGCTATTTTATAGTACGGATAAATAAACAACCAACGCCAATTTAAAGAAATTACTTCAATAACAATCGGTTTATTAATGTTAACTTTTAAAGATTTCTTTGGATCTAATTTATGAGTAGTAGTCCATGATAAATGCGCTAAATAAAATATTATTATAATAGGAACTAACCAACATATTGCTTCCAATAAATATGAGTGATTCCAATTAGGCATATAATCTGATAAATTATTTGAATCACGATAAATATATGCAATAAATATTATTAAAAAAAGTACTGGTAACACCACGAGCAACATAACGCGAAAAACTAATAAAACTAATTTAAATTCAGTATGTGAAATATATCCGTAAGAACGAACATATATATTTTTACTAATATAAAAAATAAGCAATGAAATCGAAAAAACAAAAAAAATTATTAAAATTTTAAAGATATGTGGTTTCTTGAATAATTTCATTATCTTAATACCTATATAAAGCTATATATTCATATTGTTATAATTCTTTTTTATAAAAAAATTATAAAATATATTAAAAATATAAAAATATTCTTAACATTTAGCATTAAAAATTTTTTATGAATAATAAAAAACAAATATTTATTAATTTAATCCAGATAAATAATAGCAATATTATTTATCGATTCTAAATTGACAACGATCACAATTATATTGTATATTAAAAATAAATATATATTTATCTATATTTAAAACTCTCATTTATCATCTAAACTTCATAATATTCAAAAAAATAATTTATAATATAAATATCTGAAAATTTATTTCATAAAAGTACCATACTTATAAAATAAAAAAAATTATTTTATATTAAAAAAATTATTAATTTAATATTTAAAATGTTTAATATAATATATATTATTATAACTAATAATAATATAACATATTACTTATACATATCAGCTAATTATGAAAAATATCATTGAAAAAAAAATAACATCAAAATTAAATATTTATTATTTAAAAATAACTGATACTAGTCATCTACATCACAATAATAACTGTAAAAACAAACATTTTAGCATCATTATATCTGCATACGAATTTAATAATTTATCCTTATTTCAGCAACATAATATAATTTATAAATTATTTTTTAACTACATTCCTAAAAAAATATATGCTATACAATTAAAAACATATGATGTATATCAATGGAATAGAATAAAAAATAAATCGTTAATATTAACACCATGTGTATATTATAAAAAAATATTCAATTAAATTCATAATTAAATGCAATATATCAAATAATAATTATATTCACGTCAATAAAAATCATGTTTATTAAAAATGAATAAATCATTTATATACACTGAAGATATAAAAAATATAATTATTATTATATTTTATTTGTTATATTAGAGATATAATCATACTGTAATCTGGATAATTAAATTAATAATATAAAATGTGTATTTAAAAATGTCATACTTCTATACCTCAAAAATAAATATCTATCTATATATATTAAATAATAAAATACTAATAAAAATATAAAAAAATTATTTAAAATAAATAATAATCATTGTCTATAAAATACTTCGTTAAGTATCTACAAAATATATATAATGCCATACTAATAAATCAACAATACAAATCACTATTTTAAAAATAGGAATAAAATATGACCTTGATTAATAACAATAATAATATAAGATATGATAATTCCTTAATACCTTTTGTAATTGATAAAAGTTATCAAGGTGAACGTTCTTATGATATTTTTTCACGATTATTAAAAGATAGAATAATTTTTATAACTGGCGCAATCAACGATCATCTTGCTAGTATTATTATATCGCAAATATTATTTTTAGAATCAGAAAATAAAAAAAAAGATATTTTTTTATATATTAATTCTCCTGGAGGAATAATAACATCCGGTCTCTCAATTTATGATACCATGCAATTTGTTAAACCGGATATAAATACAATATGTTTAGGTCAAGCTTGTTCAATGGCCGCTATACTATTATGCGCAGGAAAAAAAGGAAAACGATTTTGTTTACCTCATGCTAGAATTATGCTGCACCAACCTCTGGGTGGATTTCAAGGACAAGCATCAGATATTATAATACATGCTAAAGAAATAAAAAAAATAAAAAAAATAATAAATAATTTATTATCTTATCATACACAACAATCTATTGAAAAAATAACACAAGATATAGAGCGTGATTATTTTTTTTCTCCACAAGAAGCTATTAAATATGGTCTTATCGATTTTATTTTAAAAAATAGATAATGAAATTTATATAAAAATTAAATAATAAATGATTATAGAGAAAAATATGGATAATACTGTTAATAGTCAAAATCATATATTTTGTTCATTTTGCAAAAAAAAAGAAAATGAAGTAACAAAAATTATTAGTGGACCATCAGGACATATTTGTGACCAATGTGTTTTACTATGTTATGATATTTTAAATAAAAAAAATTTAAATACAAATAAATCAATCATTCCTTTACCTACACCAAAAACTATAAAAAAATATTTAGATAAATTTATCATAGGCCAAAAAAAAGCTAAAAAAATAATTTCTGTCGCTGTATATAATCACTATAAAAAATTAAATTCTTTAGTAGATAAAAATACAGTACACATAGAAAAAAGTAATATTTTATTAATTGGACCTACAGGAACAGGTAAAACTCTAATTGCAGAAACATTAGCAAAATATTTAAAAGTACCTTTTTCTATTTCAGACGCTACAACTCTAACAGAAGCAGGTTATGTAGGGGAGGATGTCGAAAATATTTTAAGAAGATTAATAGAAAATAGTAACTATGACATTAAGCAAGCAGAAAGAGGAATTATATATATTGATGAAATTGATAAAATTACAAAAAAAACAGCAAATGTTTCAATAACTCGTGATGTATCCGGAGAAGGTGTACAACAAGCTTTGTTAAAAATTCTTGAAGGAACAGTGGCTTCTGTACCTATTACTGGCGGTAGAAGACATCCACAACAAGAAACCTGGAAAATTGATACTTCTAAAATTTTATTTATTTGTGGAGGATCATTTTTTGGTTTAAAAAATATTATATCAAATCGTATTTATAATAAATCTAATATTGGATTTTATAAAAATAAAAAAAAAAATGTTTTTATTAAAAATCATCATAACTTAAGTAATAAAACTGTACATACACAAGATCTTATTAAATACGGATTAATACCTGAATTTATTGGAAGATTACCAATAATAGTAAAACTCCATGATTTAACGCAAGACGATTTAATAAAAATATTAAAGAAACCAAAAAACGCTTTAATTAAACAGTATAAACAGTTATTTTTATTCGATAATATTAAATTAAAATTTGATAATTCTGCTGTAATAGAAATTGCTAAAAAAGCAATAAGAAAAAAAACTGGAGCTAGAGGATTACGCTCTATTCTAGAATATTCTTTATTAAAAATAATGTATAAAGCACCTACTTTAAAAAATATAAAAAGTATTTATATTGATGCATCAGTTATTCAAGGAAAAAGTTCACCTAAATTATTTTTTTTAGAAAAAAAAATATAAATAAAATAACGATTTATCAGAAAAAATATAAAAATAAACATAAACTCTATTTATAAACATCTTAATTAAAATATACAACTATAAACATTATGTTTATATATCAATACTAACAGAGAGAAATATATATGAATTCTGGGTATTCTGAAAATATTAATATTCCAATACTACCTTTACGAGATATTGTAATTTATCCATATATGGTGACTCCTTTATTTATCGGTCGCAAAAATTCAATAAAATGTATAGAATTTTCAATGCAACATGATAAAAAAATACTACTAATTACACAAAAAAAAGCAACAATAAAAAATCCAAAAAAAAGTGATTTATTTGCTATCGGTACAGTAGCAAAAATTTTACAAATTTTACATTTACCGGATGGAACAATAAAAATATTAATTGAAGGAAAAAAACGAGCAAAAATAAAAAATATAAAAAAAAATGATACTTGTTATATTGCACAAATTAATTACATTAAATCTATTAATATAAAAGAAAAAGAAAAAAAAGTATTAATTAATTTAACAATTAATCAATTTAAAAAATATATTAATATAAATAAAAAAATGTCTCCAGATATAGTAAAAATACTAAAAAAAACCAATAATATAGAAAAATTAAGTGATATTTTATCACATCACATGCCGTTAAAAATACAAGATAAACAATCTTTATTAGAAATGTCTCATACTAGTAAACGTTTAGAATTTTTAATTAGCATTATGAAATCTGAAATAGATTTATTGAAAGTAGAAAAAAGAATTAGAAATAGAATTAAAAAACAAACAGAAAAAAATCAAAGAGAATATTTTCTAACTGAACAAATGAAAGCTATTCAAAAAGAACTAGGATATCCTGAAAATTCTATTGATGAGAATAAAAAATTAAAAAATAAAATAAATTTAGCTAAAATGCCAAAAGAAGCAGATATAAAAACACGAACAGAATTAAAAAAATTACAAATGATGTCACCCATGTCAGCAGAAGCAACAGTTGTAAGAAACTACGTTGAATGGATGATACAAATACCATGGCATAAAAAAAGCAAAACGAAAAAAAATCTTAAAACTGCTCATAAGATATTAAATATCGATCATTTTGGTTTAAACGAAGTAAAAGAACATATTTTAGAATATTTAGCCGTACAACACCGAACAAAAAAAATTAAAGGACCAATTCTTTGTTTAGTAGGTCCACCAGGTATCGGAAAAACTTCATTAGGAAAATCTATTGCTCGAGCAACAGGAAGAAAATATGTTCGTATGGCTTTAGGGGGTATTAGAGATGAAGCAGAAATTCGAGGACATAGAAGAACATATATTGGATCTATGCCCGGAAAATTAATGCAACAAATAACTAAGTCAGGTGTAAAAAATCCTTTATTTTTATTGGATGAAATTGATAAAATGGCATTTGATATACGAATAGATCCAGCCGCTGCTTTGTTAGAAGTATTAGATCCTGAACAAAATAATTCATTTAATGATCATTATTTAGAAATAGATTATGATTTATCAGAAGTTATGTTTATCGCTACTTCTAATTCAATGAACATACCTACTCCTTTATTAGATCGTATGGAAGTTATACGATTATCAGGATATACTGAAGAAGAAAAAATAAATATCGCCAAAAAATATTTACAACCAAAACAAATGAAAGAAAATGCTCTAAAAAAAACAGAATTATCTATTAATGATAGTGCATTAATAGATATTATTAGATATTACACACGAGAATCAGGTGTAAGATCTTTAGAAAGAACAATATCAAAAATTTGTAGAAAAACTGTAAAAAAAATTTTATTAAATAAAAATTGCAATAAAATTATTATAGATAAAAAAAATTTAAAAAATTATTTAGGTATTAAGAAATATGCGTATGGAAAAATAAGTAAAAATAATCAAATAGGACAAGTAACTGGATTAGCTTGGACAGAAATGGGCGGAGATTTATTAACTATTGAATGTACTAGTGTACCGGGTAAAGGAAAATTAATATATACCGGATCACTTGGAAAAATAATGAAAGAGTCCATACAAACAGCTTTAACCGTTATACGAGCACAAGCGCATAAATTATGTATTAAACAAGATTTTTATAATACAATCGATATTCATATACATGTACCGGAAGGTGCAACTCCTAAAGATGGACCGAGTGCCGGAATAACAATGTGTACCGCTATAGCCTCGTGTTTAACGAATAATCCAGTTAAATCAAATATTGCAATGACAGGAGAAATTACTTTACGAGGACAAGTATTAAATATTGGCGGATTAAAAGAAAAGTTAATAGCTGCCCATCGTGGAGGAGTAAAAACAGTATTGATACCTTTTGGAAATAAAAGAGAATTATCAAAAATTCCGAAAAATATTTTATCTGGTTTAAATATATATCCAATTAAGCACATTCAAGATATCCTCACATTAGCTTTAGAGAAAAATCCTTATGTCAGTAACATAGATAAATAAAAAAATGTGAAAAAATTGAATAATTTTCATTATACATAACACAACTAGCAAATTTTATTTTTTTTTGCTAGTTATTAATCAATTTTTAAATATAAAAATATCCTAAATAATTAAATAATATTCCAAAAAGGTCTATACAACAATGTCCTTGTTACAACATTTTTATAAGAAAAAAATTTTAATAATCATTACAATTGGGATCATATCTTCTACAATATTAGGTAGCATGTCAAATTTATTTATACGTAATAATCAATTACCTATTTTAGAAATTAATAAAGAAAAAATTTATCCTGAAATATTAAAACTAAATTACTATATAAACAAACACATTAATGATAAAAATATTAAAAATATATTATCACATCATATTCAGAAACAAGAATATTCTCAATATATTTTCAAACAAACAATTATAAAATTAATTAATGAATCGCTTCTAAAGCAATATGTCGATAAAATCGACTTACATATATTAAAAAAACATGCAATAAAAATAATCATGTCTTCAAAATATTTTCAAACAAATAATTCTTTTGATTATACAAAATATTTAAAATTTATTAATTCCATAATGTATTCAAATAATAAATATGTTGATGCATTAAAAAAAAAAATTGCAGTACAATATTTTATTAAAATTTTATTAAAATCAATGATTATACTAAAATCAGATATAAACAAAAAATTAAAAAAAATAATAGATAGAAAAAATATACAAATTACTAATTTTAAAATTCATCTTACAGATCTTATAAAAAAAAATAGTATATCTACAATCAAACGATCTTTGTATTTAAATAAAGATAAATTTTATAATCCTGAATTTTATGAAATAAAGATAATACATTTAAAAAAAAAAACTACTAAAAAAAATCTTAAATATCATACAAATTTATATTTAAATCAAATAAAAAAAAAATATCATTATACATGCATACAAACAAATGACCTAAAAATAGCACATACATTAATACATAAAATTAAAAAAAATCAAGATAATAAAAAAATTAATAATATAATCTTAAAAAAAAATAAAAAAAAATTTAATTTTATAAATTTAGGATGGATAAAAAAAAAAAACATACCTCATTTTATTAAAAATTGCCACTTAAAAAAAATTGGCGACTATTCTAAAATAATTTTATATAAAAATAATTTTTTTATATTTAAATTAAATGATATAAAATATATAAATACTACAAAATCAGAAATAATTAAAAATTATATTAAAAAAATAATAAAATTTAATAATATATTTTTTAAAAATATAATAAAAAAAAATAATCTTAATTTTTTATTAAAAAATCACCATTTAAAATTAAAAAAATTATGTTCTCAAAAAGTATTAAAAATATACATAACTAAACCGATGATATATAAAAACTTAATTAAATATTCTCATTCTAAAGCATTTAATAAATATATAAAAAAAAATTTTTCTTATAAAGAAATTCATAATCAAACATCACCTATAAAAATATATAAAAATATAAATAATCATATTTATTTAATACAAATTAATTCTAAAAAAATATCAAATATTCAACAAAAACAAATAATTTATCAAGAATTTTTAAAAAATTTAATACTAAAAACGACACAAGAAAAAAATTCTTTATTAATAAAAAAATTTTTATTAACTAATAATAATAACAAAAAAAATTTTTTAAAAAAAAATCACATATATATTAATCAAAACAACACATTATCTTATCAAAAAAACAAAGAAATAATTAAAATTATTAAACAATTACCTAAACCAAAAAAAAATAATTTTATATATTTTTTGTTACGTGATTTTAGAAAAAACGATACATTAATAATACTAACGAATGAATTTTTTAAAAAATTCAATACCATTGAAAAAAAAATTATCATAAAACAAGCTAAAGAATACATGAAAATAAAAATTATTAATACTATTTTACAAAATTTATATAAAAAATCTAAAATCATATATAATTCTAATGAAAAATAATCTCTACTAAATAAAATCATAATGAAAAAATTTATCTAACTAAATTAGAAAAACATTATTTATATTTCGCTATGGATAAATAAATATCCATGATAGTTTTTAAACATCTCATCAATATATAAAAAATAAGGTAAATATGTGGAATTATTTAAAGAATTGAAATGGTACTTTATACAAGAATGGAAAAGATATACGGGAGCATTAATATTACTCTCTATAATGACAATATTACAATTATTACCATCTAAAATAATAGGAAATACAATAGATTTAATTTTAAATTATCATTCTTCTAATCAAGATATAATATTAAAAATATTACAAGTCGTATTAATATCTATTGTTGTGTATACATTACGATATTTTTGGAGAATTTTATTATTTGGTGCATCAAATCAACTAACATCTCAATTACGAGAAAAATTTTGTTCTGCTTTGCTACAACAGGATGCATTATTTTATTCAAAATATAGAAACGGTGATCTTATATCTCGAGCAACAAATGATATTGATAGAATTGTATTTGCTGCCGGAGAAGGAATACTCACTATTATTGACTCCTTTGTTGTAGGATGTTCTGTAATTGTAATGATGTGTATACAAACTAATTGGAAATTATCTTTTTTTTCTTTAATTCCTATGCCAGTAATGGCTATTATGATCAAAAGATATGGAAAATTACTATATATAAATTTTCAACAATCACAAAAATATTTTTCTTTTTTAAATAATCAAGCCCAAGATAGTCTCAGTAATATCCATATGATACGAAATTTTGGATTAGAAGAAACAGAAATAAAAAAATTTTCTACCGTAGCTCATAATGTCGGTAAACAAGATTTTCAAGTATCAAAACTAGATGCTCAATTAGATCCGATTATTCATATTTCAGTGGCATTATCTAATTTATTTGCAATATTAGGAGGCAGTTTTTTAATTACAAAAAATCAATTAACATTCGGACAATTAACTAGTTTTATTTTATACTTAGGATCTATGATTTGGCCAATATTAGCGTTTGCTTGGATGTTCAATATATTAGAAAGAGGAAATGTTTCTTGGAAAAGAATAAAAAAAATAATTTCATATAATAAACAACAAAATATTCAATCAAATATTTTTAATATAAATTTATTACAAAATTTAACTATAAATATAAAAAATTTTTCCTTTCCTGACAGAAAAAATAATTCGTTGTATAATATAAAATTATATATACCTCATTGCACAACTTTAGGAATTTGCGGTCCTACAGGATCCGGAAAAACTACTTTAATTCGATTAATTCAACAACATTTTATTTTATCAAAGGGATATATCCGATATCATAACTATAATATAAAAGATATATCTCTAAAAAATTGGCGTAAAATTATATCTGTTGTAAGTCAAACACCATTTTTATTTTCTGATAGTATATTTAATAACATTGCATTTGGAAAAAATAATGCTTCTATTCAAGAAGTTAAATATGCAGCTAAACTTGCTTGTGTTCATGATGATATAAAAAAATTACCACATGGATACTATACTCAAATTGGAGAAAAAGGTATAAAATTATCAGGAGGTCAAAAACAACGTATTACAATTGCTAGAGCTTTTTTAGCGCCATCAAAAATTTTTATATTAGATGATCCATTATCATCAGTAGATCACGATACAGAATATAAAATTATTAAAAATATTCATAAATATACACAAAAAAATAAATTAACCACTATAGTATCTACACATAGACTATCAATATTAGAACAATTTGATAATATTATTGTTTTAAAAAATGGTACTATTTTACATGAAGGTTCACATAAAAAATTACTATCTACAAAAAATTGGTATTCTAAAATGTATAATTATCAAAAATTTAAATAAAACAATTTTTTATATGATATTTTCCCTTATACAGGAACAACAGAATGGAAGAAAAGCAGTACTCTTCATGGAAGATAATAAAAAGATTATTATCTTATTATTCCAAAAAAAAACATTTATTACTATTTTCATGTACATTAATTTTCTTATCTACAATAACAGAAATTTCTAGTCCAATTATATTAAGTAATTTTATTAATAATATTTTAAAAAATAGAATAGTTAAAATAGAATCAATAATATTTCTAACAATTTATTTTATAACATTACAACTATTATCATCATTATTTAACTATCTTTATAGTATATATTTTAGTAAAATATCTACTGATATTGTTCAAGAATTAAGAATTAAAATGGTTGAAATTGCATTAAAACAACCCATGAAAATATTTGACCAAAAACCAATCAGTTCTATAGTTACTAAAATAACTAGCGATACGGAGTCAATAAAAGAATTTTATGAGGTAATTGTATCGTCATTTATAAAAAGTTTTATACTATTTAGTATCATTCTAACTACAATGTTTATTTTAGAATGGCGTATGGCATTGATTAGTTCTATAATAGTACCAATAATTATTATAATAATTACCACTCATCAATATTATAGTAAACCAATCATCAAAAAAATAAAATACTCATTATCAAAATTAAACAACACTATTAGTGAAATTATTAATGGAATAGCAATTATTCAACAATTTAATCAAGAAAAAAATTTTATTAAAAAAATTAAAATTATTAATAATATTAATTATTCAAATAACATGAAAATGTTGAAAATAGATGGATTACTACTCCGACCATTATTAAATTTAATATCTTCAATTATTTTATCTGTTATTATATTAATAATAAAATTATTTCCCACTGAAATTATAAAAATTAGCATTTTGCATACTTTTATAAATTATTTACGATATCTAAACGAACCGATCGTTGTTATTGCAAACCAACAATCTTTATTACAACAAGCTATCGTTTCATCAGAAAGAATTTTCCGATTCATTGATTCACCCATACAGATATACGGAAAATATACTGATCCATTAAAAAGCGGTAAAATAAAATTACATAATATATGTTTTTCCTATCCTAATACAAAAAAAACTATATTAAAAAATATAAATATTAATATACCAGATAAAAGTTGTATAGCATTAGTAGGTAAAACAGGAAGTGGTAAAACCACATTATCTAACTTAATTTTAGGACATTATCCAACTACAAGCGGAATTCTGTATATAGATGATAAACCAATTAATTCACTTTCTAACGAAACATTACGAAAAAATATTTCTATTGTCCAGCAAGATCCGACTATCTTATATGATAATTTAATCAAAAATGTATCTTTAAATCGAAATATAACACGCGAAAAAGTTATTCAAGCACTACATCAAAGTCAACTAAAAGAATTAATTGACACACTCCCTAATGGATATATGTCGATATTAGGACAAGGCGGTAATAATCTTTCACAAGGACAAAAACAACTAATTGGTATAGCTCGTATATTAGTATCTAATCCTAAAATATTAATTTTTGATGAAGCAACCGCTAGTATAGATTCAGAATCTGAACAAAAAATACAAAAAATATTATCTTCTATTCGAAAAAAATCTACAGTAATAATTATTGCACATAGATTATCTACTATAATAGATTCCGATCTTATCATAGTATTAGATCATGGAAAAATAGTTGAAAAAGGAAATCACAATCAATTATTACAGAAAAAAGGATTATATCATACTATGTATACTTATCAAAATAATAACAACTCTCTATAAACGAGAGTATATATAGCATAAAAAATATTTTTAAAATCTGCTAGAGATCTAATAACACCTATATTATTTAATTTGGCTGCTTCTTTCCAGACCTGACCAGTTATTTAAATAGATAGCGTTATTATAACCTCTAACAGATTATTAAAATATAATACAAAATAATATAAGTAATAATAGTTAATAACCATTAAATATTAATTTATTATATAAGTCAAGAAAAATTTAGATATTAATATATAAATTTTTAAATACATATTTTATTCTACGGAGAAAAATGAAATACCAAATTTTATCTAATAAATGGCGCCCACAAAGTTTTAATCAAATAATAGGACATAAATATATAATCAATATCTTGAAAAATAGTTTAGATTTACAACGAATTCATCAATCATGGTTATTTTCTGGTATGCATGGAGTAGGAAAAACAACTATAGCTAGAATATTAGCTAAAAGTTTAAATTGTAACAATGGAATTACATCTCAACCATGTCGAATTTGTAAAAATTGTATTTCAATAGAAAAAGGAAATTTTTTAGATGTTATAGAACTAGATGCTGCATCTAAAACAAAAGTAGAAGATATTAAAACCATACTAGATTCTACCAAATATCCTCCTATAACCGGAAGATTTAAAATTTATTTAATTGATGAAATACATATGCTATCTAAAAATAGCTTTAATGCATTATTAAAAATTCTAGAAGAACCACCTAAATATATAAAATTCATTTTAGCGACAACACATGTTAAAAAAATACCAAATACAATCATTTCTCGTTGTCTTCATATACATTTATCCGCTATTACTAATAAACATATATCTAATTATTTGAATGATAAATTAAAAAAAGAAAATATTCATATTAATAAAGAAATATTAGATCTCATTTCTAATTCTGCTCAAGGTAGTATTAGAGATGCTATTAATACTCTTGAATTAATAATGTGTTCAAATAACAATAAATTAATAAAAAAAAAAACTATTAATCAATTATTAGGAACATTCGGTAAAAAAAAGATATTATTATTAGCAAAAAATATTATTACAAATAATATTGACGATACATTAAAAATAATAGATGATGCAGAACAACAAGGGATACAATATAATAATATCGTACTATCACTAATTACTTTTTTTCATCATTTATCTATAGTAAAGATTGCTTCATCTCAAAAAAAATATTTAACAGATAAATTATCTGAATATGATAAAATCATTTATACTTTATCTAAAAAAATTTTATTTAAAGACATACAGATCTATTGTAAAATTCTTATTCAAGGAGAAAAATATATAAGATATGCTCCAAATCCTAAAATTGGTATAGAAATAATATTATTTCAAATTTATCAATATATAATAGATAAACATAATATTTAATTAAAATATTTATTAAAATAAACCTTAACAAAAATTCAATGTAATGAAAAAAAATATGTTTACCAATGAAAAAATCAATGAAATAATGAAACAAGCTAAAAAAATTCAACAAAACATCGAAAAAATACAAAAAGATATCACTACTACTAGTATTACTGGAAAATCAGGAATTGATTTAGTATCTGTAGTTATGAATGGAAATTATATATGCAAATCTATTATAATAAATGATGAATTATGGAATGAAAACAATAAATTATTACTACAAGATTTAATTGTTGCAGCAGTTAATGATGCCGTTACAAAAATTTCAAAATTACAACAAAAAAAAATGTCAATAAACTCTAATTTTTTACAACCAAATAATAAATAAAATAATTTTTAACCTTTAAAAATCAGTTATACTATATAATAAAATATTATTTTTAATACATATATATTATAAAATACAATAGGATTTAAAATGAATAATAATAATAAAAAAACTCATATATTTAAATCAGAAGTAAAAGAATTATTACATCTCATGATTCATTCATTGTACTCCAATAAAGAAATTTTTTTAAGAGAGCTGATATCAAATTCATCTGATGCAATAGAAAAAATAAGATTTGAAAAATTATATAATCCAGAAAAATATATAAAAAATTCATACATTCCAAAAATACAAATTTCTATTAATAAAACAGAAAAAAAAATTATTATTTCTGATAATGGTATCGGGATGAGTCCTGAAGAAGTCATAAAAAACTTAGGTACAATAGCAAAGTCTGGGACAAAATCTTTTTTAAATCAAATTAAAAATATAAAAAATAAAGAAAAAAATGAATTTATTGGTCAATTCGGAGTAGGATTTTATTCATCTTTTATTGTTTCTGAAACAGTTTCTGTATACACAAAACATGCATCAAATACTACAGATTCTGGTACATTATGGATATCGAACGGACAAGGAGAATATTCTATAGAAACAGTTTCAATGAAAGAATATGGTACAAAAATTGTCTTATCACTTAAATCATCAGAACAAGAATTTTTAGAAACTTGGAAAATTAAACAAATTATAAAAAAATATTCTGATCATATTTCGATACCTATTGAAATTGAAAATTATGACGAAAAAACCAAAACAATTTCTTGGGAAAAAATTAATGAAGCACAAGCTTTATGGACTCAAAATAAAAATAATATTACAAAAGAATCATATCAAAAATTTTATAAATATATTACTAATGATACCGAAAACCCCTTAATTTGGAGTCATAATAAAGTTGAAGGTAACCAAGAATACATTAATTTATTATATATTCCTAAAAAAGCAACATGGGATATGTGGCATCGTGAAAATAAACACGGATTAAAATTATATGTAAAACATGTCTTTATTATGGATGAAGCAACACAATTTTTACCAAATTATTTGCGTTTTGTTAAAGGTATTATAGATTCTCAAGATTTACCTCTAAATATTTCGAGAGAAATATTACAAGATAGCGCAATAACCCATATTTTACGTAAAACATTAACTAAACGTATTTTAAATATGTTAAATAAATTAGCTACAGATAATAATAAAAAATACCAAAAATTTTGGAATATATTTGGATTAGTTATAAAAGAAGGTATAGCTGAAGATTCCGAAAATCAAAAAATAATTTCTAATCTATTAAGATTTTCATCCATCAGCACTCAAAATAAAGAACAAAATTTATCTCTAAAAAACTATATTCATCAAATGATTGACGGACAAAAAAAAATATATTTTATTACTTCTGATAGTTACAAATCTGCTTTAAATAGCCCACACTTAGAAATATTTAAAGATAAAAAAATTGATGTATTATTACTATCGGATAGAATTGACGAATGGATGATGAATTATCTAACTGAATTTAATAATATAAAATTTCAATCGGTCAGCAAATCGGATGATTCTCTTGAAAAATTAGTTTCAACAAAAAATAATGATACTGATAATGAATTAAATAATTTTATTATAAAAATAAAAAAAATATTAAAAAATAAAATTAAAGATGCCCGTATAACATATCGATTAAAAAATACACCAGCAATAGTGTTAACGGATTCCGCTGATATGAGTACTCAAATGGCAAAAATATTTAGTGCAGCAGGACAACCTGTACCTAAAATAAAATATATATTAGAAATTAATCCAAAACATCCTTTAGTTGAAAAAATAAAAACAGTAAAAGATGAACAAGAATTTTCTAATTGGATTGAATTATTACTTGAACAAGCTATATTAGCTGAAAAAGGTAGCTTAGATAATCCTCATGTCTTTATTAATAGAATTAATAATTTACTTACACTATAACAAATTAAAGCAAAGAAATAGTCAATATCATCTGTGAAGAATTAAATAATTTTTAAGGAAAAATTTTTTATGACACGTATTATTATACTCGGAGCGCCTGGAAGTGGAAAAGGAACACAAACACAATTATTATCCCAATATTTTTGTATACCTTTTATTTCTGCTGGAGAAATATTACGTCAAGAAATTAAAAATAACAAACAAAATAAAAAATATATAAAAAAAACAATAAATAAAGGAAAATTGGTAAATAATTCTTTTATTATAAAATTAATAAAAAAAAAAATTCAAGAAAAAATTTATTTAAATGGATTTATACTGGATGGTTTTCCTAGAACAATTGAACAAGCAGAATTTTTAAATAAAGATATAAAAATAAAATTTATAATATATTTAAAAATTAAATTAACAAACATTCTGAATAGAATTGAAGGAAGATTAATACACGAACCATCAGGTAGAACCTACCACAAAATACTAAATCCACCCAAAAAAAAAAATTTAGATGATTTAACTGGAGAAATTTTAACTAAAAGAAAAGATGATAATAAAAAAATAATTAGCACAAGAATAAAAGAATATGAAATATTTACTAAACCTTTAATCCAATGGTTTAAAAGAGAAACATTAACAAATTCAATTAAATATTTTGAAATAAACTCTAATAACTCTATTCAAAAAATACATCAAGATATAATCAAGAAATTAAATATAAATTTAAAAAATTAATTAAATTTTTGTGCGCTCTACAGGAATTGAACCTGTAACCTACAGCTTAGAAGGCTGTTGCTCTATCCAAGTTGAGCTAAGAGCGCGAAAAGTATATATTCTTGATAAATCACATTATAGACAATACAATATAAAATATCAATATAAAACTGTATATAGGTAAAAATACGTCAGTTTATCCATATCAAAATGAATAAAGATATAAATTATTATTTTTTATATTTTTATTCATTTTATTTTGATTACATAGGCATATTTAAAATAATAAAAATTAAAATAAAACTATAAAAATCCAATCTAGATAACTTATATTTATATCAATCAAAAATAAAACAAGATCTATATATAGAACTATTTTTAGTTTAATTTAAAATTTAAAATTTATATTAATAAACTGTAAAATAAAATATTTTTATATATATATAAAAAAATATATTTATATTATTTTTTTGTAAACGTATACGTTGAATTTATACGATTATCCTCAATAACAACTCCTAACGTTAATAACTTTTTCCGGATAATATCTGCCAAATGCCATTTTTTATCTAATCGATAAATATGACGCATATGTACCAATTTTTTAATAATAAAAATATCTATTTTATGTTGTTTATGATTAGGAAATAAAAACTGTTTAGGATCCTGATATAATAAACCTAATATATTACCAAAATAAATGAGATCTTGAGCTAATACATTCGATAACAAAATATTTTTTTGTTTAATTTTATTGATATACTTGGATAATTTTTGTAAAAGCAAACAGACTTTAGGAGTATTAAAATCATCATTCATAGCTGCATAAAACTGATTTTTAAATAAATTACGTGTTTTAATTTCATAATCATCTGGTATAGAACAGACCATAGTACAATTTAATAATGAAGTATATATTTTAGTTAATATATTTTTTGATAAATATAGTTTTTTTTCCGTAAAGGATAACGGATGACGATAATGTGTTAATAAAATATAATACCTAATAATCTCAGAATCGTATTTCTCTAATAAATCACGTATAAAAACTGTATTTGATAATGATTTTGACATTTTCTGGTTATCAATAACAACCATTCCTACATGAATCCAAAAAGGAACAGAAAAAGAACGATTTAAACTTTTTAATTGTGCTATCTCATTTTCATGATGCGGAAACAATAAATCAATCCCTCCCCCGTGAATATTTACTCTATTTTTGAAAAATTTATTGATTATCGCAGAACATTCAATATGCCAACCAGGGCGACCTGGTCCCCACGGAGTTTTCCAAAAAGGATCAGAATTATTCGTATGACTTTTCCATAAAACAAAATCATTAGAATGATTGAAATCAACAGAACAACAAGATGCTGGATTATTACTACCATAATTTTTTAATCTATGAGATAAAAATCCATAATTTTTATATTTATTAATAGAAAATAATACATCTCCGTTATTCTTAATATAAGCATATTCTTTTTTTAATAAAATATTTATTGAAGAAATGATATCTATCATGTATTCTGTTACACGAGGTTCATAATCGGGTATTTTTAAATTTAAACGTAAAAAATCTTCATGCATCAATTTAATCATACGATCAACAAATAAATTAATGGATTCTTTTTGATTATTTGCTTTATAAATAATTTTATCATCAATATCTGTAATATTACGTACGTAAAAAATCTTATAACCTATATGTTCTAAATAACGTATGATAATATCAAAAACTAAGAAAGTACGTGCATGACCGATATGACATAAATCATATACTGTAACACCACATACATAAATATTAATAATTTCTGTATATAAAAATTTAAATGGCTCTTTTTTTTTAGTTAAAGTATTGAAAATTTTTAACATACTAATACTCTTAATATATATAAATAAAATTTATATAATCAATGTTATATAAAAATTAAGTATATAAAATAATAAAAATTCAATCATACAATTATTTGTAATATAAATATATACATATTTATTTTATTTAATAATTAAAATGAAATATAATATATAAAATTCATTTAAAATGATATGATTTAAAAATAAATAAAATAATTAAAATTAGATAAATAAGAGAATATCAATGAATAATAAATTAGAAAAAATGTTAAAATTTCCTTGCACGTTTACTTATAAAGTAATAGGGTTAGCACAACCAGAACTTACAAATAATATTATTAAAATTATACAAGCACATATACCGGGAGATTATGCACCACAAATAAAATCAAGTAATAAAGGAACATATTTATCAATATCTATAACAATTTGTGCTCAAAATTTTAAACAAATAAAAAATTTATATAAAGAACTTAGTAAAATTCATTTAGTTAGAATGGTATTATAAAAAATTTTGCGATGCGAAATTTTTAAAATCCGCACCGCAAAAGTACTACTAATACATTAGATTAATAAAAATCTTTAAAATAATTTATTATAAACTAACTACATTAGCAGCTGATGGCCCTTTTGCGCCTTCGGTAATTTCGAACTCAACACTTTGACCTTCCGCCAAAGTTTTAAATCCGTTGCTTTGGATAGCAGAAAAATGAACAAAAACATCTTTGCTTCCATCTTCCGGTGTAATGAAACCAAAACCTTTAGATTCATTAAACCACTTTACATTACCTTTAATCTTAGACATCTATATATTACCTTAGAATGAAAAATGTAAACTAAAACTTATACCTATAGTAAATGCACAATTTATAAAATAAATCTATTATATATATAATATATATATATTTTTTTAATAAAATATTTCAATTAAAAATTAAAATTTAAAAACAATAGATATAAATAAGAATGTAAAAATTTTAAAAATATGATAGAAAATCAAAAAAATAATACCTGGCAATTTCCTACTCTCACACAAGGAGACCTTGTACTACCATCGGCGTTGATACGTTTCACTTCTGAGTTCGGAATGGATTTCAGGTGGTACCATATCACTATTTTTACCAGGTTTTATTTTTTAGAAAAACACCTCTGGTGTTGTAAGGTTAAGCCTCTCGGGTCATTAGTACTAGTTAGCTGAACATATCACTATGCTTACACATCTAGCCTATCTACGTCGTAGTCTCCAACGTCCCTTCAGTAAATATATTTACATATATTTCAGGGAAAACTAATCTTGAGGCAAGTTTCGTGTTTAGATGCTTTCAGCACTTATCTTTTCCGTATTTAGCTACCGGGCAATGCCATTGGCATGACAACCCGAACACCAGGGATACGTCCACTTCGGTCCTCTCGTACTAGAAGCAGCCCCTCTCAATTTTCCAACGCCCACGGCAGATAGGGACCGAACTGTCTCACGACGTTCTAAACCCAGCTCGCGTACCACTTTAAATGGCGAACAGCCATACCCTTGGGACCTGCTTCAGCCCCAGGATGTGATGAGCCGACATCGAGGTGCCAAACACCGCCGTCGATATGAACTCTTGGGCGGTATAAGCCTGTTATCCCCGGAGTACCTTTTATTTGTTGAGCGATGGCCTTTCCATACAGAAACCACCGGATCACTAAGACCTGCTTTCGCATCTGCTCGCATTATCATGCTTGCAGTTAAACTGGCTTATGCCTTTGCACTAACCTCACGATGTCCAACCGTGATTAGCCAATCTTTGTACTCCTCCGTTACTCTTTGGGAGGAGACCGCCCCAGTCAAACTACCCACCAGACACTGTCTCTGTATCGGATAACGATACTAGATTAGATAACCAATTTTTATAGGGTGGTATTTCAAGGTCGACTCCTTTGACGCTAGCGCATCAAATTCTCTGTCTCCCACCTATCCTACACAACAAAAATCAATTATCAATGTCAAGCTATAGTAAAGGTTCACGGGGTCTTTCCGTCTTGCCGCGGGTACACTGCATCTTCACAGCAAATTCAATTTCACTGAGTCCTGGATGGAGACAGCCTGGCCATCATTACGCCATTCGTGCAGGTCGGAACTTACCCGACAAGGAATTTCGCTACCTTAGGACCGTTATAGTTACGGCCGCCGTTTACCGGGGCTTCAATCAAAAGCTTTAGGTTTCCCTTAACTTCATTATTTAACCTTCCGGCACCGGGCAGGCGTCACACCGTATACGTCCACTTTCGTGTTTGCACAGTGCTGTGTTTTTAATAAACAGTTGCAGCCAGCTGGTATCTGCGACTAACTTAAGCTTCAAAAGTAAATTTTTACACTTATATGTTAGCGTGCCTTCTCCCGAAGTTACGGCACTATTTTGCCTAGTTCCTTCATCCAGGTTCTCTCAAGCGCCTTAGTATACTCTACCTAACCACCTGTGTCGGTTTCGGGTACGATTTATTTTTTATGTATATACTTAGAGGATTTTCTTGGAAGCGTGGTATTAGTTACTTCATTATTTAAATAATTCGTATTCGTACCTTAGATTTTTATATAGAAAATCGGATTTTCCTAATTTTCCATCCTACATACTTAAACCGAGACTACCAACACCCGGATAACCTAACCTACTCCGTTTCCCCATCGCAATAAAAAACAAGTACCAGAATATTAACTAGTTTCCCATCGACTACGCCTGTCGGCCTCGCCTTAGGGGTCGACTTACCCTGCCCCGATTAACGTTGGACAGGAACCCTTGGTTTTTCGGCGAGCAGGTTTTTCACCTGCTTTATCGTTACTCATGTCAGCATTCGCACTTCTGATACCTCCAACATTTTTTTCAAAACATCTTCACAGGCTTACAGAACGCTCCCCTACCCAATAAAATAAATCTTTATTGCCGTAGCTTCGGTACATAATTTAGCCCCGTTATATCTTCCGCGCAAGCCGACTAAACCAGTGAGCTATTACGCTTTCTTTAAATGATGGCTGCTTCTAAGCCAACATCCTGGATGTTTATGCCTTCCCACATCGTTTCCCACTTAATTATGATTTGGGGACCTTAGCTGACGGTCTGGGTTGTTTCCCTCTCCACAACGAACGTTAGCACCCGCTGTGTGTCTCCCGTGATAACATTCTTCGGTATTCGGAGTTTGCGTTGATTTGGTAGGCCGGGATGGCCCCCTAGTCAAAACAGTGCTCTACCCCCGAAGATGAGTTCACGAGGCGCTACCTAAATAGCTTTCGGGGAGAACCAGCTATCTCCCGGTTTGATTGGCCTTTCACCCCTAACCACAAGTCATCCGCTGATTTTTCAACATCAGTCGGTTCGGTCCTCCAGTTGGTTTTACCCAACCTTCAACCTGCTCATGGCTAGATCACCGGGTTTCGGGTCTGTATCTTGCAACTAAAAATAATAGTACGCCCATTTAAGACTCGGTTTCCCTACGGCTCCCCTAAAAGGTTAACCTTGCTACAAAATACAAGTCGCTGACCCATTATACAAAAGGTACGCAGTCACTTTAAATATATCTAAAAGCTCCTACTGATTGTACGTATTTGGTTTCAGGATCTATTTCACTCCCCTAACCGGGGTTCTTTTCGCCTTTCCCTTACGGTACTAGTTCACTATCGGTCATTCAGGAGTATTTAGCCTTAGAGGATGGTCCCCCTATCTTCAAACAAGATTTCTCGTGTCCCGTTCTACTTTTCGAATCCTAGAAAAAAAATATTTCGTATACAGGACTATCACCTTGTATCGTCAGTTTTTCCAAACTATTCTACTATATTTGAATTCTTTTTTGATTCTGGGCTGATCCCGTTTCGCTCGCCACTACTCAGGGAATCTCAATTGATTTCTTTTCCTCAAGGTACTTAGATGTTTCAGTTCCCTTGGTTTGCTTTATTAACTTATTTTATTTGGTTAATAATGTTGTCTAAACAACGGGTTTCCCCATTCGGAAATCACCGGATAATAACGCTTCATATCAGCTCACCGATGCTTATCGCAGATTAGTACGTCCTTCATCGCCTCTGAATGCCAAGGCATCCACCAAACACGCTTATTATGCTTAACCTTACAACCCACAGGTGTTTTTCTAAAATTTCTATCATATCTAAATTTTTAAAGAACTGCACTATTAATCTATTTCAATTAAACAAAATGATTATATCATATATTTTTTTTTTAGTATACAAAAATATTTTTAATTTTTGTCCTCTAGGGGATTTGAACCCCTGTTGCCGCCGTGAAAGGGCGATGTCCTAACCACTAGACGAAGAGGACATAAAAAAACCATAACATATTTATTACTTTTAATGTTACAGAATGTATTTAAAGTGTCAAGTGTTTTTTTTAAATTCTATAAAATATATATGTTAAAAACATTTTTATTATAAAGAAAAATAATATTATTAAATAAGTTAATTAATTAACTTATTTATACAAACTAATTAAATTATTTTTTTAATAAAATCAATGTTTTTTTTAATATTTGGTAATACATTAAACCAGACATAACAAGAATAAGCCGCTTGAGCTACTAACATTCCTAAACCATCCGATACATATTGACTACCTAAAGATTTACATAATGATAAAAAGGGAGTTAAAAGGCGCGTTTTAGAATAAGATATATCATAACATTTAGTATTATAAAAAACTAAATTTTTTGGAAAATTAGGAATTTGATTATATAAACCACATGAAGTAACATTAATAATAATATCAATATTATTAATAGAAATATCAGTTGAAAATAAACAAATATCTCCAAATATTTTAAATCTATCTACCAATTTAATTGCTTTACTAACTGTTCTATTTAATACATATATAAAACATTTTTCTTTTAATAAATGATACACAATAGAATAAGCAGCTCCACCAGAACCTAATAATAATATTTTAGAATATTTTTTAATATACTGTAATCGCTTTAAATCAAAAATTAAACCTATACCGTCCGTATTATCACCCAAAATACTTTGATCTGATATCTTCATTAACGTATTAACAGAACCTGAAATTTTTGCTATTTTTGTATATTGATTTGGTATAATAAAAGCTTTTTTTTTAAAAGGAACAGTAATATTACATCCTAAACCTTTATTTTTAAAAAAGTTTGTTACTTGTTTAAAAAAATTTGATTTTGTACATAAAAAAGAGTTATAATTATAATTAATTTTTATTTCTTTAGAAAAATTTTTATGTATTAACGGAGATAATGAGTGATGTACCGGATTTCCGAATAAAGCAACGTAATTCATCTTTTTATTAAAATTTGTGATATTCATATTTACTCCTATAAAATATAAAAAAACTACTATTAAATCGATAAAAAATTAATTAATCTATCAATATATTAAATTCTATATAATAATATTTATGTCAATACATAAAATTTTACAATTTCCAGATAATCGTTTACGTTTAAAATCAAAACCCATAAAAAAAATTAATAAAAAAATAATAAAAATTATACATGATATGTTTGATACTATGTATGCCAACAACGGAATTGGTTTAGCAGCACCACAAATAAATATATTAAAAAAAATTATCGTAATTAGTTCACTCACATCAAATCAATCAGAATTAATTTTAATTAACCCTATAATTTTAAAAAAAAATAAAAAATATATACATACACAGGAAGGTTGTTTGTCTATACCTCATAAAACAGCGATAATTAATAGATCTAGTTACATAAAAATACAAGCTTTCAATCATCTCGGTAAATCATTTATATTAGAAGCTAAATCGTTATTGTCTATTTGTATTCAACATGAAATGGATCATCTAATCGGGAAATTATTTATAGATTATATAAAATAATATATATCTTCTATAAGATAAATTATCATATTTATTATATGTTAAAAAAAAAATTAAAAATTATTTTCGCGGGCAGCAATGAATTTTCATTTGCACACCTTTATTCATTATTTTATTCTATACATAAAATTCAAGCCATCATTATTAAACCGGACAATATTTTTTATAAAAAAAAAGAAAATCAATATTCAAATATTAAAAAATTTGCAATTCAACATAGTATTCCAATACTACAAACAAATAATTTAAACAAAAAAAAATTTTATCTATCTATTTATAAAATACGTGCAGATTTGCTAATTGTATCCTCATATGGATCCATTATACCCGATAAAATCTTGCAACTATTCCCATTAGGAGGTATTAACATACATGCTTCTTTACTACCCCGCTGGAAAGGAGCAGCACCTGTTCAATGGGCAATATTATCAGGAGATGATTACACCGGAATGAGTGTTATCAAAATGACCTCTAAAATTGATTCCGGCGAAATAATTTATCAATTATCTTGTCCTATTCATATAACTGACAACACGATAACATTATGTGCTAAATTAATTCCTATTTCATTACAATGTATGTATCAATCATTAAATATTCTATTAACACCTCATATAAAAAATCGTTATTCAACAAAAAATATTGTCGAAACTATAGCGCCAAAAATAAAAAAAACAGATGCTAAAATATGTTGGTCCCTTCCGGTAATACAAATAGATCGATTAATTAGAGCTTTTATTTTATGGCCGTGTTGTTATTTTTTAATCAATAATATTTGTATAAAGATTAAAAAAGCTTCTATTTTATCATTTAAGAAGAAAAATTTTAAAAACGGAGAAATTATTAATGTCAGCGTTACGGGAATAGAAGTAAATACTCAAAAAGGAGTATTAAATATAGAAAAAATACAAATACCCGGTAAAAAAACTCTACATATAAAACAAATTTTAAATTCCAATAAAAAATTTTTTATTAAAAATACTATATTAAAATAAATTTATAACTAATTTATATACTAAATAAATAATTTTTAAATAAAAAAGAACGGCATAAAAATGCCGTTTTATTTAACTAATATATTAAAAGTATAATACAAATGCTGTTTAATAATTTTTATGAATTTCGATCTACTAACTCTATATATGCTAATGCAGCATTATCACCTTTTCTAAAACCATATTTTAATATACGTAAATAACCACCGGGACGAGAATAAAAATGAGGACCTAGCTCACGAAATAATTTTTTTACTGTAAAAATATCACGAATACGAGAAAATACTATTCGACGATGAGCAACAGTATCATATTTTGATATTGTGATAATAGGTTCTATAAAACGGCGTAATTCCTTCGCTTTAGGTAAAGTAGTTTTAATATGTTCATATTTAATTAACGAACACGTCATATTTTTTAACATAGATTGTAAATGACTACGTTTTCTATTTAATAATCGTCCTATTTTTCTATGTCTCATAATTTATATAGCCTTTTTAAAATATGTAATAATTTTGATATTAGTGTCAAAAAATACTATCCTGCAAAAGCATTTAATTTTCAATAAGATCCTTAGGAGGCCAGTTATCTAACTTCATTCCTAATGATAAATCTCGAGCTGCTAATATATCTTTAATTTCCGTCAATGATTTTTTTCCTAAATTAGGAGTTTTTAATAATTCAACCTCAGTTTTTTGAACTAAATCACCGATGTAATGAATACTTTCTGCTTTTAAACAATTCGCAGATCGTACTGTTAATTCTAAATCATCAACTGGACGTAATAATACAGGTTCAAATTCAGGTTTTTCTTCTTTTACTTCTGGTTCACGTACTCCTCTTAAATCTACAAAAGATTCTAATTGTTCTGCTAAAATAGTAGCTGCTTTTCTAATAGCTTCTTCTGGATCAATTGTTCCGTTTGTTTCCATATCTATGATTAATTTGTCTAAATCAGTTCTTTGTTTTACTCTAGCAGCCTCAACGTGATACATTATTCGTTCTATAGGACTATACGCTACATCCAAAAATAACTTTCCAACAATACGATCATTTTTCATCAAGTCTTTTTTAGATTGAGCAGTAACATATCCTCTTCCACGCATTACTTTCATATGCATATCAATAAAAATATCCGGACAGGTAATATTACAAATAACATGATTTAAATTAAGAATTTCTGTAGAAGCGTCATGATCAATATCTGCAGCAATTACTGGACCGATCCCATTCTTTTTTAAGTGCAATATAACTTCATCTTTTCCAAATAGTTTTATCGATAAACCTTTTAGATTCAATAATATGTCTAATACATCTTCTTTGATGCCTTCTTTACATGTATATTCATGTAAAACACCATTTATTTCAACTTCAGTTACAGCACATCCTGACATAGAAGATAATAAAATTCTTCTTAACGCATTACCTAACGTATATCCAAAACCACGTTCTAATGGTTCTAATATAATTTTAGCATGCGTTGAACTAATTTGCTCAACATTAACTAATCTAGGTTTTAAAAAATCTTCTACAAATTCCTGCATTTTGTCTCTTCTCTGGATATAAATTCTATTTAGAATATAATTCTATAATCAAATGTTCATTAATATCTGAAGATAAATCGTTACGTTCAACAGCACGTAAAAAAATACCTTCCATCATTTTATAATTTACTTTTAACCAACTAGATGGTTCTCGTTGTTTCATAATTTCTATTGCAGCCTGAATTCTTAATTGATTACGAGATTTCTTACGAATAGATATTTTATCATCGACAGAAACTTGAAATGAAGGAATATTAACTACTCGATTATTAACGCAAACAGATTTATGATTAATTAATTGACGTGATTCAGCACGTGTTGTACCGAAACCCATACGATAAACTATGTTGTCTAAGCGATTTTCTAGTAAAAATAATAAATTCTGTCCTGTATTACCTTTTAATTTAGAAGCTTTTTTATAATAATTATGAAATTGTCGTTCTAATATCCCATATAAGCGTCGTAATTTTTGTTTTTCTCGTAATTGTTTAGCATATTCAGATAATCGTAACTTACGTAATCCATGTTGACCAGGAGCTTGATCAATATTACATTTTGATTCAATAGCGCGTACTCCAGATTTTAAAAATAAATCGGATCCCTCTCGTCGACTTAATTTTAATTTAGGACCTAAATATTTTGCCATATATATTAATTTCCTATATTCATTTATATGTAATAATTACACTCTACGTTTTTTAGGAGGCCTACATCCGTTATGAGGAATAGGCGTTACATCAGTGATGTTAGTAATACGAAAACCAGAAGCATTTAATGCACGAATAGTAGATTCACGACCTGGACCAGGACCTTTAATCATAATTTCTAAATTTTTTATTCCATAATCTTTAACACGATCTACACATTTTTCTGCAGCTACTTGTGCCGCAAACGGGGTTGATTTTCTAGACCCTCTAAAACCAGAACCACCAGAAGTAGCCCAACCTAATGTATTACCTTGACGGTCAGTAATAGTAACAATAGTATTATTAAATGATGCATGGATATGCGCAACACCATCTAAAATTTTTTTTTTTATACGTTTTTTAGAAATACTTATTTTTTTTTTTAACATAATTTATTGTCTTTTTAATTATCTACTTTTTATTAATTTTCTAGGTCCTTTACATGTACGAGCATTTGTTTTAGTTCTTTGTCCACGTACAGGAAGATGTTTACGATGACGTAATCCTCTATAACAACCAATATCCATTAATCTTTTAATATTAATAGTATTTTCTCTACGTAAATCTCCTTCTACTAAAAGATTCGATATAATCAACCGTAAACTTTCAATCTGCTGTTCATTTAATTCATTAACTTTAATATCATATCGAATACTAGCATCATTACAAATTTTTTTTGAAGCAGATATTCCGATTCCATAAATTTTAGTTAATGCTATTAATATATGCTTATAATCAGGAATATTAATTCCAGCAATTCTTGTCACAAATATTTCTCCGTATATATATAGTGTACTAATAAATGATTAATATCTAGGATAAACTGTTTATTCTTATTTATTGAATTCATGATACATTCATAAAATATAATACTATTGTATTAACCTTGTCTTTGTTTATGTTTTGGATCATTGCTACAAATAACACGAATTACATTTTTTCGACGTATAATTTTACAACTACGACATAATTTTTTTACTGATGCGCGAACTTTCATAAATTCTCCAAAATTTAAAAACATATGATTTTTAATTTTTTAAATATAAATTTGCTTTTTTTAATATTTTTTTATATTGAGTTGACATCATTAACGTTTGTATTTGAATAATGAATTCCATAAGGACTACTACTACTATTAATAAAGAAGTACCACCAAAATAAAAAGGTACTTTCAACCATTCGCGCATAATATCAGGTACTAAACATATAAATACAGTATATATAGAACCAATCGTTGTCAATTTTAAAACAATTTTTTTAATATATTGCATGGTACGTATACCAGGCCGTATGCCAGGAATAAAAGCACCAGATTTTTTTAAATTCGTAGCTGTATCTTGTACATTAAACATGATACTAGTATAAAAAAAACAAAAAAATATAATTAATATTACGTTGGCAAACATATAAATATTTCGATTAAATTTAAAAAAATCTAAAAATTTTGTTACATAATAAACATTATTAAATATATGACGACAATACGTTATAATAATTGATGGAAATAAGAGAACACTAGATGCAAAAATAACAGGAACTACCCCGGCCATGTTAATTTTTAACGGTAAATAACTATGATGTAACGCATGCATTCGTCGACCTTGTTGACGTCGAGCATAACATACAATAATTTTATGCTGACTTTTTTCTATAAAAACTACTATAAAAATAGTAAATATCATTACTAATGATATAAAAAATATATATAAAATATTCAAATAACTAAAGTGCATGGTTGAAAATATATGAATTACAGACACCGGTAAAGTAGAAATTATTCCAAAAAAAATAATTAAAGAGACACCATTACCTAAACCTTTTTCAGTAATAAATTCTCCTAACCACATTAAAAATATTGTTCCAGTTACTAAACTAATCACTGCTATCACATAAAAATAAAAATCCGTAAATATAAAAATATTTTGCATCCCTGAAATAAAAGGTAATCCAAAAATAATACTAATAGATTGGATAACTGCTAGTAATAGAGTTAAATATTTAGTATATTGATTAATTTTTTTATTTCCAATTTCTCCTTCTTTTTTTAAATTACGTAAACGTGAAGAAATTAATGTTAATAACTGTATTATAATAGAAGCAGAAATATAAGGCATGACTCCTAATGTAAACACTGAAACACGATTTAAAGATCCGCCAGAAAACATATTAAACATTGTTAATAAAGAACTATTTTTATAAATAAAAAATTTTTCTAAAACTTTTATATTAATACCTGGAATAGGAATAAAAGAACCTATACGAAATATTATAATAGCTACAAAAACAAACCACATTCTTTTTTTTAAATTATATAATGTAGACATGATATATTTTCTATTAGTAATAAATTATTTAAATAAATAATGATATATTTAATTTTTAATAATACCTCCTACTGCTTCAATACAAATACGAGCTCCTTTAGTAACAGTAATTCCGGAGATTACTATCGGTTTATTAATCATTCCTACTTTAATAATCTTAACATATTTAATATTTTTTTTAATTAAATTTACTTTTTTTAAAACAGTAAGATCAATCATATTAAAGTGAGATATTTGATTTAATTCAAATAATCGAATTTCGTCTACAAATTTTTTTTTCTGAGAAATAAAACCAAATTTTGGTAATCTTCGATATAATGGTGTTTGACCTCCTTCAAAACTTTTACGAATTTTTCCTCCAGATCGAGATTTCTGGCCTTTATGTCCTCTACCTCCCGTCTTACCAAAACCAGATCCAAGACCTCTACATATACGTTTTCTTTTTTTTTTTTTAAATATAGAATTTGATAATAAATTTAAATACATTATTAATTCCTTGAATTAAAAGTTACCATATAAAAAACTTTTTTTATCATACCACGAATAGCAGAAGTATCTTCTCGCTCTACAATATCACCAATATGACGTAAACCTAATCCTTTCATAGTAGCTATATGTTTTGGTAAACGACCAATTTGACTTTTTATTTGTGTTATAAAAATTTTTTTCATAAATAAATATACCGTGTATTTTAAGTTTTAACAATAAACTTACCAAGTTTTTTAGCAATCATATCTGGTGATCGAACTTTTTTTAAACCATTAATAGTTGCTCGTACTACATTAATTGGATTAGTAGATCCATATATTTTAGCTAAAATATTTTGAATACCGATGACCTCCAATACAGATCTCATCGCACCTCCTGCAATAATACCTGTACCTTCTGATGCAGGCTTCATAAATACATTAGATCCAGTATGGGATCCGTATACAGAATGTTGTATCGTATTTTGAAATAATGGAACTGAAATCATATTTTTTCTTGCTTTTTCCATAGCTTTCTGGATTGCTGAAGGAACCTCACGAGCTTTTCCATAACCAAATCCAACTTTTCCATTACCATTACCTACTACGGTCAGTGCAGTAAAAGAAAATATTCTTCCTCCTTTAACTGTTTTGGATACACGATTCACCGAAATTAATTTTTCTTGTAATTCACTAGATAATTTTTTATCAAAATTCATATATATCTCCATTTTTAAAAAATTAAACCGGATATACGAGCTGATTCGGCTAATTCTTTTATTCGGCCGTGATATTTAAAACCAGAACGATCAAAAAAAACAGTTTTTATTCCTTCTTTTAATGCTCGTTGCGCAATCAATTGACCAATTATTTTTGCAGAATATTTATTACCAGTATAAACATCATTAATATTTAATTTTTTAAATTCTAACGTAGAAGCATATACAAGTATTTGTGCTGTCTTATAAGAAATAATTTGTGCATATACATGTTTAGAAGTTCGGTGTACTACTAACCGAAACATACGACGACTATATAGATTTTTACGTATTTTAGTATAACGTCTAATACGTGAATATTTTTTATTTAATTTTCCTTTCATGCTACTTTTTTTTCGCCTCTTTAATACGTACTTTTTCATTAGAATAACGAATACCTTTACCTTTATATGGTTCAGGAATACGATAAGATCGTATGTTAGCAGCTACTTGTCCTACCAGTTGTTTGTCTATTCCAGTTAAAACAATTTCATTTTGAGGTAATATTAAAGCTTTTATTGTATTCGGAATTTTATAAATAATAGGATGTGAAAATCCTAAATATAATTTTAAAATATTAGTGTTTTCCATTATAACACGATAACCAATACCAACTAAGTTTAATTGTTTTTTAAAACCTTCAATCACTCCTACAATCATAGTATATACTACAGAACGATGAGTTCCGGCTTGCATCCAACCGTATGATTTAGATAAATGATTATGTGAAAAAAATAATAAATTATCTTTTTTAATAATTTTAATACATTCATGCATTTTACGAACTAATGAACCTAACGGTCCCTTAACAATAACTTCTAAACCAGAAATTTGAACGGTTACATTTTTTGGAATCATTATAGATGATTTAGCAATACGAGACATTTTTGTATTCCTCTATACTAATATTACAAACAATATTAATCTACATAGCATATAACTTCTCCGCCTAATCCTTTTTGTCGTGCAATCCGATCAGTCATTAAACCTCGTGATGTAGATATAATGGCAATACCTAAATTATTCATTACAATAGGTAATTTATACTTTGTACAATATGTACGTAAACCAGGACGACTAATGCGAGAAATATGTTCAATCACCGCTTTTCCATTATAATACTTCAAAAAAATTTTTAACTGCATAATTTTTACATTTTGAATTATATAATTATTAATATATCCTTCATATTTTAATACTTGTATAATATTTTTCTTAATTTTAGAAAATGGAACAATTATAAAAATTTTATTTGCATTTTGACCGTTACGAATACAAGTTAACATATCAGCTATCGGATCTTGCATACTCATAAAATATACCTTATATATTTAAATTAAATTAATCAATAAAATATTGTTATATTTTACCAACTTGCTTTTGTTAAACCCGGAATTTCTCCTCTCATAGCTGCCTCACGCAATTTCATACGACTTAATCCGAACTTACGTAAAAATGCATGCGGACGTCCAGTTTGTCGGCAACGATTACGTTGTCGAGATGGACTAGAGTCTCTAGGTAAAGTTTGTAGCTTTAACACGGCATTCCAACGATCTTTATCAGACGATGTTTTAGATTTTATAATCTCTTTTAATTTAGAACGTATTATACGATACTTTAACGCCAACTTAATTCTTTTAATTTCTCTTTCTTTCATAGATTGTTTGGCCATATCATTTACCTAAATAATTTTATTTTTGAAAAGGAAAGTTAAACGCAACTAACAAAGACTCACATTCTCGATCTGATCGAGCATTCGTTGTAATAGAAATATCCATACCTCGAATGGAATCAATTTTTTCATAATTAATTTCTGGAAAAATAATTTGTTCACGAATACCTAAACTATAATTACCTCTTCCATCAAATGATTTACGTGACATACCTCTAAAATCACGTATACGCGGAATTGCAATAGTAATAAGTTTATCAAAAAAATCCCATTTTCTTCTACCTCGTAAAGTAACTTTGCAACCAATAGGATATCCTTTACGAATTTTAAACGATGCAATAGACTTTTTAGCTACAGTAATAACTGGTTTTTGACCAGAAATTTGAGTTAAATCATGTATAGCATGTTCTAATAATTTTTTATCTGTAACTGATTTTCCCACGCCCATATTTAAAGTAATTTTTTCAATTCTGGGAACAGCCATTATTGTAGAATACTTAAATTCATTCATTAATTTAGGAACAACATAAGCAAGATAATGACGATATAATCTAGACATAAAAATACCTTATATTTATTTTAATAATTCTTTATTTGATTTATACCGACGTATTTTTTTACCTGACACCCAAAAAAATTCTATTTTATCTGATTTATTAATTTTTTTATTAAAAATTGATACATTCGATATATGAATAGGTGATTCATGTAAAATAATTCCACCAGATTGTTGTCTTTCTGGAATGGATTTTTGATGTTTCTTTACCATGTTAATTCCTTGCACTATCAACGTACAATTATTGCGATATATTTTTTTTACTATACCAATTTTACCTTTATCTCGTCCAGTTAAGACTATTACCACATCATTAACGTGTATTTTTGCAGCCATAATTTAATTTCCTATTATAAAACTTCTGGAGCCAAAGAAATAATTTTCATAAAAGATTCTGTTCTTAATTCTCTTGTCACTGGACCAAATATACGAGTTCCAATAGGCTGATTAGTAGCATCATTCAAGATAACACACGCATTACTATCAAAACATATCATAGATCCATCTATTCGACGAATTCCTTTCTTAGTACGTACTACAACTGCCTTCATAACTTCACCTTTTTTTACTTTACTACGAGGAATTGCCTCTTTAATCGCTACCTTTATAACATCACCGATGCGAGCATAACGTCGACGAGAACCCCCTAAAACTTTTATACACATAACTAAACGTGCGCCAGAATTATCAGCAACATTTAATGTTGTTTGTACTTGAATCATATCTATATATTCCTATAATTAAAAATTTATAAAATAAATCATATAACAAATTAATAAATATACATGTTAAAATAACATAATAGAAGACATGAAACTATCTTTATATAACGCTCATGCCTCCTGATTATAAAAATAAAAAAATTTTTAAATAATAGAATTTTCTATAACACGTAGTACAGTCCAAGATTTTGTTTTAGATATTGGACGACATTCACATATTTCAACTAAATCTCCAATCTTGCAAATATCTTTTTCATCATGTACACATAATTTGGTTCTTTTATTAACAAATTTACCATAAATAACATGTTTTACTCTACGGTCTATAGTAACTATAGTAGATTTTTGCATCTTATTACTAGTTACATAACCCTGTAAAATATTTTTTTTTTTATTCATAGTTGATGATTTGTCCTATTCGTTAAAATTGTTTTAATACGTGCGATTTTTCTTCTAACCTTTTTTATTAAATGTGTCTTTTTTAACTTTCCGGATGATAATTGAAGACGAATATTAAATTGTTCTTGTAACAATTCTAATAATTTTTTTTTTAAATCTTGTTTGTCACTATTATATTGAGTTATTTTATGCATAAATTACATTACCGATTTAGAAACAAAAATAGTTTTAATAGGTAGTTTTGATGAAGCGCGTTTAAATACAGATCTAGATTCTTGTTCTGATATACCTTCAACTTCATATAATATTTTACCTGGCTGCACTAAAGCTACCCAATATTCAACATTACCTTTACCTTTGCCCATACGTACTTCTAGAGGTTTTTGTGTAATGGGTTTATCTGGAAAAACACGGATCCACATTTTACCTTGACGTTTTACTGACCTAGTAATTGTTCTACGAGCAGATTCAATTTGTCGAGACGTTAATCGACCTCTATCAATAGCTTTCAAACCGTATGTTCCAAAACTAATTTTATTATCAACAGATAAACCTCGATTTTTTCCTTTGTGCATTTTTCGAAATTTTGTACGTTTTGGTTGTAACATATAGATAAATCTCCATAATATTACCTACGATATTTGCGGGAAAATTTTTTCATTGAATTAAATTTTTTTTTATCTTGTTTATGACTTAAAACCATATCACCTAATATTTCGCCTTTAAAAATCCATACTTTAACACCAATCACGCCGTACGTGGTATGTGCTTCTGAAGTACTATATTCAATATCCGCCCTTAATGTATGCAAAGGCACTCTACCTTCTCGATACCATTCCCTACGTGCAATTTCAACACCTCCTAACCTACCACTTATTTCAACTTTGATCCCTTTAGCTCCTTGTCGAATAGCATTTTGTACTGAACGCTTCATAGCTCGACGAAACATAATCCGTCTTTCTAACTGTGAAGCGATATTATCAGCTACCAATCTAGCATCTAATTCCGGTTTTCTAATTTCCGAAATATTAATTTGAGTCGGTACATTAGTTAATTTAGAAATTTCGATACGTAATTTTTCAACATCTTCACCTTTTTTGCCGATGACAATTCCAGGCCTAGCTGTATATATAGTTAGTTTAATACTTTTTGATAATCGTTCAATAACAATTTTTGAAATCAAAGCTGTTATTAATTTTTTCATTATAAAACTACGGACTTTAAAATCACTATCTATATAGTTAGGAAATTCTTTTTTACTAGCAAACCAAATAGAATTCCAAGTTCTAATAATACCTAATCGCATACCATTAGGATGTACTTTTTGGCCCATTACTATCCTCCAGAATGTATAACATCAGATAAAATAATTGTCATATGACTAGTTCTTTTTAAAATTCGATCAGCCCTACCTTTTGCTCGAGGCATCATACGCTTTAAACTACTACCGCCATCAACAAAAATTTTTGAAATAATCAATATTTTTATATTACAACCGTAATTATGTTCCGCATTAGAAATTGCAGACTGCAATAATTTTTTTATTAAAAAAGCTGATTTTTTATTTAAATTCGACAAAATACGTAATGCTAATAATGCATTTTTACCGCGAATAATATTAGCAACTAAACGAATTTTTTGAGCAGAAGAACGAATTTGATTATATTTAGCTAATATATTCATATTATATTTCTTTATTTTTTTATTTAAGTGGTTTTTTAATTTTTTTATCTGCAATATGCCCTCTATAAGTTCTCGTAACAGAAAACTCTCCCAATTTATGACCTACCATTTCTTCTATAACAAACACTGGAACATGATTACGACCATTATGTACTAATATAGTTAAACCAATCATATTTGGAAAAATAGTAGATCGTCGAGACCATGTACGAATTGGTTTTTTTTTTCCTTCTTTTAATGATTTTTGAATCTTATTTAATAAATGAGCATCAATAAAAGGTCCTTTTCTAAGCGAACGAGGCATAAGTTTATCCTATATAATTATTTTTTTCTATGACGTATAATAAATCTTTCAGTTCGTTTATTTTTTCTAGTTTTTTTACCTTTTGTTTTTAAACCCCACGGACTAACAGGATGTTTACCAAAATTTCTTCCTTCACCACCTCCGTGCGGATGATCAACAGGATTCATGGCTGTACCCCGTACAGTAGGTCTAACACCAAATCGACGAGTAGCACCAGCTTTTCCTAAAATACGTAACATATGCTCTGAATTACCTACTTCACCTATAGTAGCGCGACATTCTATATGAATTTTTCTTAATTCTCCTGAACGTAAACGAATAATTACATACCGATCTTCTTTAGAAATTAATTGAGCATAATTACCTGCAGATCTAGCAATTTGACCTCCTTTACCAATTTTCATTTCAATATTATGTATGATAGTTCCAGTCGGAATATTCTTTAATGGTAAAGAATTTCCTAACATAATAGAAGCAGAAGATCCAGATTCTATAATATCACCTACTTTAATACCTTTAGGTTCCAAAATATAACTTCTAGTACCGTCACGATATAACAATAAAACTATATTAGATGATCGATTAGGATCATATTCAATTCTTTGAACTGTCGCTTTAATATTATCCTTACATCTTTTAAAATCAATACAACGATATAATCTTTTATGTCCGCCGCCTATATGACGCATAGTTATGCGACCATAATTATTTCTACCTCCTGTTTTATTTTTTTTATGTAATAAAGGAGCATAAGGTCTGCCTTTGTATAAATTAGGATGAACAACTTTTATTACATGACGCCTGCCAGGTGATGTTGGTTTACATTTTATAACAGCCATATAAACTCCTATTATATTTATTTAGAATGTCCTAAAAACTCCAAATTTTGACCGGATTGTAAAACAATATATGCTTTTTTCCAATCACTACGTTTAAATATCTTATTTTTTTGACGTTTTCTTTTACCTTTAACGATTAATGTATTGATTTTATATACTTTAATATTAAAAATTTTTTCAATAGCTGATTTAATTTCACATTTAGTAGAATTTTTTAAAACTTTTATCACTACAGTATTATTTTTCTGCATATTATTTGATGATTTTTCAGAAATATGCGGCGCTAATATTATTTTTAATAATCTTTCCGTTAGAGTCATCGAAACATAACCTTAATTTTTTTAATCGCCGATACCGTTAATAAAATGTTATCATACGACATTAAACTGATAGGATTAATAGATTGTGCATTTAAAATACATACAAAATACAAATTTCGAGATGCATAAAGTAAATTACGACTTATATTATCAGTAATAATTAAAACACGTTTAAAATTCATAGATTGTAATTTTTGATATAAAACTTTCGTTTTAGGAGATTTTATATCAAAATCTGTAAATATAAATAAACGATTTTGTCTAATTAATTCCGAAAAAATACTTTTTATAGCGCCTTGATACATTTTTTTATTTATTTTTAGTAGATATTTTTTAGGTTTGGCTGCAAATGATACACCCCCAGACCTCCAAATAGGACTTCTTAATGATCCTGCACGAGCCCTACCCGTTCCTTTTTGTCTCCATGGTTTTTTTCCTGATCCCGATACCTCTGATCTACTTTTCTGAGCTTTACTACCTTGTCTTTTACGAGCTAAATAAGCCACTGTAATTTGATGAATAAGCGGTTCATTATATGAAACATTAAAAATACGTTCAGGTAACCTACATGTTACACCAGTATCATGACATACGACTTCCATATTTTTATACTCCTTTATTTTTTCTTCACAGCAGGCTTTAATATTACATCTCCGCCGATAAAACCAGGAACAGAACCTTTAATCAAAATTATTTTTTTGATAGCATCTATTTTTATAACTCTTAAATTTTGAATAGTATTACGTACGTTACCTAAATGACCTGACATTTTTTTACCTTTAAAAACATGACCGGGGGTCTGATTTTGACCAATAGATCCTGGTACACGATGAGATAAAGAATTACCATGAGTAGCATCTTGCATTCTAAAATTCCAACGTTTAACTGTACCCGCAAAACCTTTTCCTTTAGTAATACCCGTCACATCTACTTTTGCAATATTTTTAAAAAAATCAATTGTTATTCTTTGACCGTATTTAAATCGTGATATTTTCTGACATCTAAATTCCCATAAACCTCTACCAACAGGTACATTATTTTTAATAAAATGACCACGTTCTGGTTTTAAAATTCTATTTTTATTTTTAGTTCCTGTAGTAACCTGAATAGATTCATAATTATCAGTTTCTAATGATTTAATTTGTACTATCACATTATCAAGTACTTCAACAACAGTCACTGGAACTGATGAATTATCATCCGCAAAAATACGTGTCATTCCTAACTTTTTACCAACTAAACCTATCATAGATTATGTAACCTTATTAGTTAATCATTGATATTTTATGATTATTTTCAATTAATCTAAACTAATTTGAACATCAACACCCGCAGCAAGATCTAAACGCATTAAAGCATCAACAGTTTTTTCTGTCGGCTTTACAATATCAATTAATCGTTTATGAGTTCTAATTTCATATTGATCTCGAGCATCTTTATTAACATGCGGTGATATTAAAATAGTAAACCGTTCCTTACGAGTAGGTAAGGGTATAGGCCCTAATACTTTAGCACCGGTGCGTTTAGCTGTAGCTACAATTTCTGTAGTAGATTGATCAATTAAACGATGATCAAAAGCTTTTAAACGAATACGAATTCTTTGATTCTGCATAAATACAGAACTCCTTATTAAAAAAATCTACCTTCATAAATTTAATTGAATAAAATTTTTATATTTAAAGTTATATGATTATTAAAAAATTTAAAAATCACTTTATTACAATAAAATTTTTTACATAAATATCAAGATATCTGCATTTCAGCCATTAAAATATCAAGAAAAGAGAAAATACTCTATTCTTGACAAAATATTAAAATGTTGATACATAATAAAATTTATATAAAAATTATGCAATCACTTTTGTGACTACACCTGCTCCGACAGTACGCCCACCTTCTCGAATTGCAAAACGCAGTCCTTCAGCCATCGCAATTGGATGTATTAAAGTAACGACTATTTTTATATTATCTCCAGGCATGACCATTTCTACATTATCCGGTAATTCAATGGATCCTGTAACATCAGTAGTACGAAAATAAAATTGTGGACGATATCCTTTAAAAAAAGGAGTATGTCTTCCACCTTCTTCTTTAGATAAAACATATACTTCAGATTCAAATTTTAAATGAGGATGAATAGTTCCGGGTTTTGCTAGAACTTGTCCGCGCTCAATATCATCACGTTTAGTACCTCTTAATAAGATTCCGACATTTTCTCCAGCACGACCTTCATCTAGTAATTTACGGAACATTTCCACACCTGTACATATTGTCTTAGTAGTTGATTTGATACCAACAATTTCAATTTCTTCACCCACTTTCACAACACCTCTTTCAATACGGCCAGTTACTACAGTACCTCTACCGGAAATTGAAAAAACATCTTCTATTGGTAATAAGAACGGTTCATCAATTGCTCTAATTGGTACCGGAATGTACGTATCTAAATAACCTGCTAATTCAATAATTTTATCTTCCCAAACTTTATCACCTTCCAAAGCTTTTAGTGCTGACCCACGAATTATCGGAATATCTTCTCCGGGGAAATCATATTGAGTTAATAAATCACGAACTTCCATTTCTACTAATTCTAGTAATTCTTCGTCATCTACCATATCACATTTATTTAAAAATACGATAATGTGCGGTACACCTACTTGTCTACCTAATAAAATATGTTCTCTAGTTTGAGGCATTGGACCATCAGTTGCCGCTACAACTAATATTGCTCCATCCATTTGAGCAGCTCCAGTAATCATATTTTTAATATAATCTGCGTGACCAGGACAATCCACATGAGCATAGTGACGTACATTCGTGTCATATTCAACATGCGAAGTATTTATAGTTATACCTCTAGCTTTTTCTTCTGGAGCGTTATCTATTTGTTCAAACGCGCAAGCCGTACCACCAAATCGTTTCGATAACACAGTTGTAATTGCTGCTGTTAAAGTTGTTTTACCATGATCTACATGTCCAATAGTTCCTACATTAATATGTGGTTTAGAACGATTAAATTTTTCTTTTGACATAACTTAGTCCTTAATTATTTAAATAATTTCTACCGATTAAAATTATTAAAATTGTTATTATTTTTTATATATATTAAACTGATCGATTTGAAATAATCGAATCACGAATTATAGCAGGAGCTTCCATATATTTCATAAATTCCATAGAATAAGAAGCTCTACCTTGTGTTTGAGACCTTAAATCAGTTGCATAACCAAACATTTCTGATAAAGGAATATATGCTCTAATATTTTTTCCTCCAATAGCATCATCAACCATTCCTTCAATAATACCACGTCGCCGGTTAATATCTCCAATAACATCTCCCATATATTCTTCAGGCGTTTCTACTTCTACCTGCATAATTGGTTCTAATAAAATCGGATTAGCTTGTTTAAAAGCCGATTTAAATGCATACGAAGCTGCTAATTTAAAGGCTAATTCAGAAGAATCAACATCATGATATGAACCATCGTGCAAACGAACTCCGATATCTACAACCGGATATCCCGCTAAAGGACCGGATTTTAACTGTTCTTGAATACCTTTATCGATAGCTGAAATATACTCTCCTGGAATTGAACCGCCTTTAATATCATTCACAAAAGAATATCCGGAACTATTTGATTTTAAAGGAAAAATATCAATAACTACATGCCCATATTGACCCCTTCCTCCAGATTGTTTAATATGTTTGCCGGTAATATCAACTACTTCTTTTAAAATCGTTTCACGATACGCAACTTGAGGCTTACCTATATTAGCGTCTACTTTAAACTCACGTTTCATACGATCAATAATGATCTCTAAATGCAATTCTCCCATTCCAGCAACAATAGTCTGATTAGATTCATGATCTGTCCATACTCGAAAAGACGGATCTTCTTTAGCTAATCTATTTAATGCTAATCCCATTTTTTCCTGATCTGCCTTGGTTTTTGGCTCGACAGCAATAGAAATAACTGGTTCTGGAAAATCCATTTTTTCTAAAATAACTGGAGAAGAGATATCACATAACGTGTCTCCTGTTGTAACATTTTTTAAACCAATCGCCGCAGCAATATCTCCCGCTCGAACTTCCTTAATTTCTTCACGTTTATTAGCATGCATTTGAACAATTCGACCAAATCGTTCAGTATGATTCTTAACAGAATTTAAAACTACATCTCCTGATCGGACAACTCCTGAATAAACACGAAAAAATGTTAAATTCCCAACAAAAGCATCAGATGCAATTTTAAAAGCTAAAGCGGAAAAAGGCTGCGAATCATCTGATCGATGAATAGAATTAAAATGATTCTTGTCTTTAACAAAATCTTTAATATCATCAGTATCTTTAGGTGAAGGTAAATACTCAATAATTGCATCTAATAACGCTTGTACACCTTTATTTTTAAACGCTGATCCACATGTTATTAATGTAATTTCATTATTTAAAGCTCTAATCCTTAATCCTTTTTTAATATCTTTTTCATTTAAATATTCATTTTGTAAATACTGTTCCATTAATTGATCATTTGCTTCGGCAGCAATCTCTATTAAATTTATATGCCATTTTTTAGAAATAGATAACAATTCTTGAGGAATATCTAAATATTGAAAAGTTATTCCCTGATCTTGTTCCGACCACTTAATTGCTTTCATTTTTACTAAATCAATTACACCTTCAAAATTTTCTTCTGCTCCAATAGCTAATTGAATTGGAACAGCAATAGTACTTAATCGTTCACGAATCTGATCAACAACTTTAAAAAAATTAGCACCCATTCGATCCATTTTATTGACAAAAGCGATTCTAGGTACTTTATATTTATTAGCTTGTCTCCAAACTGTTTCAGATTGAGGCTGAACACCCCCAACCGCACAGTAAATCATAACAACACCATCTAATATTCGCATAGATCGTTCTACTTCGATGGTAAAATCAACATGTCCTGGAGTATCAATAATATTAATTCTATGTGATAAAAATTGTTTGGCCATACCTGACCAAAAAGTAGTAGTAGCTGCTGAAGTAATAGTAATACCACGTTCTTGTTCTTGTACCATCCAATCCATGGTAGCAGCACCATCATGAACTTCACCAATCTTGTAATTAATTCCAGTATAAAATAATATACGTTCTGTAGTAGTTGTTTTACCGGCATCAATGTGTGCACTAATCCCAATATTTCGATATTGAGTAATAGGTGTTATACGCGCCATAAAAATCCTTGTAGTATATTCTTACTAAAATAAAATAAAAAATTTATTTCAAATAGAAATATTATTTATAAATAAATTAAGTTTACCAACGATAGTGTGCGAATGCCTTGTTAGCGTCAGCCATTTTATGAACTTCTTCACGTTTTCGTACGGCTGATCCTTTATTATCTATTGCATCTAATAACTCATTCGTTAATCGAACTGACATTGATTTATCTATACGTTTACGAGCTGCACTAATTATCCATCGCATAGCTAAAGTATTTTTTCTTGTAGGACGAACTTCTATAGGAACTTGATATGTAGATCCTCCAACACGACGAGATTTAACTTCTACAGAAGGTTTGACATTATTTAATGCAAGTGTAAAAATATCTAATTCTTTTTTTTTTAATTTTTTAGATAAAGCTGATAAAGCAGAATACACAATCTTTTCTGCAAGAGATTTTTTACCATTAATCATTAATATATTAATAAATTTAGCTAACAAATCCGAAGAGAACTTAGGATCCGGTAAAATCTTTCGTTGAGCTACTATACGACGACGCGGCATAATTAAACTCCTAAATAATATTTATATTTTTATTTTTTTAACACCGTATTTAGATCGACTTTTTTTTCGATCCTTAACACCGGAACAATCTAAAGAACCTCTCACAACATGATACCGTACTCCAGGCAAATCTTTTACTCTACCTCCGCGAATCAAAATAACAGAATGTTCTTGCAAATTATGACCTTCACCTCCAATATATGCAGTAACTTCATAGCCATTAGTTAATCGAACACGACATACTTTTCTTAATGCAGAATTTGGTTTTTTAGGAGTGGTAGTATATACTCGAGTACATACTCCTCGTTTTTGCGGACAACCCGATAATGCAGGTACATTAGTTTTTACTAATTTTCGTGATCTAGGATAACGAACTAATTGATTAATTGTAGACATATATTCCCCAAAATATTTTATATTTATATACAACGTATATAATATTAAATTAAAAATATTCAATATAGAGATATCTCTATTATTTTTGTTAAAAATAATTATTTACCAAGTCATGTTCGACTTGTGACCTGCGGTCAAATAAACAAAACTTTGATAATTCGATAATATTAAACGTTTTTTTTTTGCTATAGTCAATAATCCTCTAGCAGACAAATCATCCTGCAAAAAATATACTAAATTAAAATTATCATATATTTTTTTAGAATTATCATTATTTACTAAACTTAATATTACGCCATCTTGAATACATATTAAATCATCAAATACTGAACTAAATGATAATAAAGAAGACATAGATATGTTATATGGAGAATTTGATAAAATATGTAACATAATTTTTAATTCTCACCATGTAAAAATAAAATCAAATTGATTTATTTTTTTTTTAATACATACACGATTCAAAAATTTTACTGGTAACAAAAAATCATCATTATCTTTTAAACCACGTTGATATGCTGATCTTTTACAAAAAAAAAAATTTTTTATTTCATATAATAATAAAATTTTAAATGAAAGAGAATAGTTATGTAAACAAATCAATTCCGGTTTTTGAAATTGCATTAACTGTAATACACCATCATCAATAAAAAATAGAGCAATTTTATTGCTAAATAAAGAATAAGAAATAATCAAATCTAATCCTTCTTTACTAAAAGTATCCCCGTGAGGAGCTCGCGAAAAAATAAAAGCAACTGATTTCATAAAATTCATTTATTATTATAATTAAAATTGTATAATACGATCACAATCATGTATTGAATGAGATAATTCACTTAAAGTTATCCAGTTAAATATAGAAGAAACGTTATGTTGAATTTTTTCAATTTTATTCATAGATTCACTTAAAAAAATTCCTCTCCTATAAGCAGAACTAGGACAAACACATAAAGAAATATTATATTTTTTTTTTAACTGGATCCATCCACGTAATATATTAAATTCATGCTTGGGAGGATGCATCATGCAGTTAGCGTTATATACGCCCGAAGCATAAAAAAAAACTTTTTTTATACAGAAATTTGATAAAATAATTGATTTAATAAATAAAAAAGCAGTTATAGCATTTTGTGTACCATAAGGTAAACCAGTTACAAACACAATATAATTCATATGCCAACCACAACAATAAATTGTATATAATAAGATTTATTATTTAATAAAATATTTATGTAAATAGTTTATTAATAATTAAAATATTAAATAATAATAATAATTATTATTATACTTGAAAAAATAGTTATATATTATAATTATTTTGTATAATGCTCAAATATTGTATCTATAAATCTAATACTTGTAAAACGTTATATAAATTTTTTTTACTAATATCTAATGCAGTTTTTGCACCAAATTTAAGTATATGAATTAAATAATCCTCATCTTTTCGAAATTTAAAATATAATTTCTGTATTTTTGAAATTGTATCACATACAATTTCTGATAACTGTTTTTTAAAATCATAATATCGATAATTTTTAAATTCACATTCTAGTATAGAAATATTTTTATTTGTTAAAACGGAAAGAATAGATAATAAATTAGAAATACCAGGTTTATTATAAATATCATATTTTATATAATAAACAGGATCTGAATCAGTCAATGAACGCAATAATTTTGCCCGTATCAAATCAAGATTATCTAATAAAAAAATTGTATTGTTAAAATTTTTATCTGATTTAGACATTTTTTTTGTAGGTTCTTGTAGAGCCATAATTTTATATTTTTTGGATTCTTTTAAAATATGAGGAATAACAAAAATATTCCCATATTTAGAATTAAAACGATGAGCAATTTTTTGAACTAATTCAATATGTTGTTTTTGATCTAAACCAACGGAAACACCATCTGTACGATACAACAAAATATCCGCCGCCATTAATACCGGATAACAAAATAAAGATAAATTAATATTTTTTTTATCCACTAAAAATTTTTTTTTAAATTGAGTCATACGCGATAATTCCCCAAAATAAATAAAATTACTTAAAATCCAGTATAATTGACTATGTGTATAAACATGAGATTGTACAAAAATTGTACTATCATTCGGATTAACTCCGCAAGATAAATATAACGCTACCATATCTAAAATACTCGTAGAAAAACTATTTTTAATATAATTATCATGATTTCTTGTCGTTAAAGCGTGTAAATCAGCAATACAAAAAAAACATTGATACTTTTTTTGTATAGTTTTCCAATTACACATCGTGCCACAATAATTACCAAGAGTTAGTAATCCCGTAGGTTGAATTCCTGTAAACATTACATCTTGTGTTGTAATATTTAACATACATTAATAATCCTTAAAAATTATATTTTATATATATACAATATGCTTACTTATATATGGTATTACCAATTGCTATAAAATAGCAATATCTTTAAGTGCTTTTATTGTTTTTAAATAATCCTGAGAATGAAAAATTGTAGATCCAATTACTACATAATCGGCTCCTGATTGAATTATCTTAACAATGTTTGATAAATTAATACCACCGTCCACTGAAAGTATAATACTTTTTTTTTTTTTATTAATTAAATATCGTACGTGTTGAATTTTTTTTAAAATATATGATAAAAAAATTTGACCACCAAAACCTGGATTCACAGACATAATTAAAATTAAATCTATCTTCTCTATTATATAATCTAAATGATGTAAAGAAGTTGCAGGATTTAAAGCTATACCTACACTGCAACCAATTTTTTTAATTAATTGTATAGTTTTATCTAGATGGTTAGTAGATTCAGGATGAATCGTAATAAATTTAACGTTCAAATTAAAAAATAGAGGAATCAAAGAATCTACAGGAGAAGCCATTAAATGTACGTCAAATAAAACCTTAATTTTATTATCTTTAATGGATTTTAATATACAAGGACCCATTGTTAAATTAGGAACATAGTGATTATCCATTACATCGAAATGAATTAAATCACAACCAGCACGTATCATAGTTTTTATATCATGCCCTAAATAACAAAAATTTGCAGATAAAATAGATGGAATAATCAAAAACTTGTTCATGAATTTCCTCAATTACGATGAATATATTTTGATATAAAAAACTAACTTTATTTTTATAAAATTTATTAAAATAGACTTTTATTGTTAAGAACATATATTTTTATATACCAAAAATTAAAAATTATATATTTTATTCTGACATTTACGAATTACATCTAATAATACCGATTCGGATACAGATGAAATAAGTTGAACTTTACCAAGTGATACCGGAATAACTAATCTCATCATTTTATTTAATACTTTTTTATCTCGTAACATAAGGACGAGATACTCGTCTGGTAACATGTTTTTAGGACCCTTGATTGGTAATCCTGCATTGTAAAGAAGTTTTACAATTCTAAAAAAAATATTTTCATCTAATAAATGTAACTGAACAGATAAATAAGCTGCCATAACAATACCAACAGAAACTGCATAACCATGCAACCATTTCCCGTATCCAGTATATGTTTCAATTGCGTGAGCAAAGCTATGTCCTAAATTCAGAAAAACTCGTATATTATTTTCTTTTTCATCATGTTTAATTACATACGCTTTAAATTTACAGCATTTATTGATACAAAATAATAATTCTTTTTCTTGTAAATTTAATATTTTAAATAAATTTTCTTCTAACCAAATAAAAAATTTTTTATCAAAAATAATAGCGTATTTTATAATTTCAGCTATTCCAGAAATAATATGCACTTTAGGCAATGCCAATAAAAAATTTATATCAATAAATACACCTTTAGGTTGCCAAAACGAACCTATCATATTTTTTCCTAATTTATGGTTAACACCTGTTTTGCCGCCTATAGAAGCGTCAACTTGTGCTAATAAAGTAGTCGGAATCTGAAAAAAATTAACTCCTCTTTGATATATTGATGCAACAAAACCAGTAATATCACCAATAACACCTCCACCTAATGCAATTAAAGTAACATCACGACTATATGTTTTATCTAATAAAAAATATATTATTTTTTCTACTACCCTTAAATTCTTATGACATTCTCCATCTTTAATAATAAAAACTGGTATATTTTTTATAATATCATGAATATAAAAAAATTTTTTTGTAAGAATAACTTTATTAATAGTGTTATTAGTAATAATAACACTATTCTTATTATTTAAGAAAATAGTAGATAAAGACAAATTTTTTGATATTTTATTATAAATATGTATATCGTAACTTTTACGACGTAAATTAACACTAACTTTATATATCATAATTATCTAACTTATATGTTATTTAAAATCTAATTAAATTAAAACATTAATTAATGCTCAATAAGATTACGAAAATTCCTAATAATACTAGATGCAATAAAAGATATTTTTTGATTATTTGTATCAACTATAAAATCAGAAATATTTTCATAAATCGGATCACGTATTTTTGATAATGATTTTAATATTTTTTTATCTTCACTATAAATATGAGATAGTAAAGGTCTCTTTTTATCTAAATGTGTTCTTGCTAATTGCTCTTCTACTGTAGTCCGTAAATAAACTACAAATCCTCTAGAAACTAACAAATTTCTAGATTTTACAGAAAGTACTGATCCCCCGCCTGTAGATAATATTATACCGACTTTATTAGTTAATTCATTAACAATTTTTTCTTCTCGTATACGAAATTCAGCTTCACCTTCTACGTCAAAAACCCAATTTATATCTACTCCTGTTCTTTTTTCAATTTCATGATCAGAATCATAAAATTTCATCTTTAAAAAACGAGATAAATGACGACCAATAGTACTTTTACCAGCTCCCATGGGACCAATTAAAAAAATATTTTTTTTCTTATATTGATTCATACAAACTCCTAAAATAGGATATATTATTATGATAATAAATCATCTATATAATCAAATTTTTTTATATATGTAATTAAATTACAAGAATAATATAAAATATGTATACAATTATAACTCTATAAAAATAATAAAAAACTTGATTTTAAAAATACTTTTCCATACTATGTAATATATAGTATTATACTCATAATAGACACACGGTGAGATGTCCGAGCGGTTTAAAGAGCATGCCTGGAAAGTATGTATACGATAAAACGTATCAAGGGTTCGAATCCCTTTCTCACCATAAAAATTTATCTAAGTAAAATATCAATAATTAATTTGATATAATTTATATACTTCTTATAAATATAATAATCATTAATAATATGAATGTTGACCTGAAATATGATCTGTTACATCTTCTATTCTTGAAATTTCAGGAAAATATTTTATTAATTTTTTTTCTATACCAATCTTTAAAGTAGTATTAATCATTGAACATCCATTACAACCCCCTAAAAACTTTAAAAAAACTACACCTAAACTATTTACTTTAATTAAAGTTACTGAACCACCATGTAATAATAATTTCGGATTAATTTTAATATATAAAAAATTTTTTATTTTACATTCTAATTGAGAAAATTTTTTCGATTTTTTTAATAATTTTGCATTTGGAGCATGCAAAGTAATTTTTGAACCTAAATCATTTGTAATAAGATCTATTTTAGAATTTTTTAAAAATGGTATTAAATATTTACGAAAATAAATTTTAAATTTAATATAAGAAATTTTTTTATCTTTAACATTATCAATATCTTGATTACTACAATATGCCATACCGCATTCAGCATACATAGTACCCGGTGAATTAACAAAAACTCTAATATTCGTTCCTACTTTTTTTTTAGATAATAAACTAATTATATATTTTTGTGCTGAGTCAGATATCGTAATCATAGAATTATTCTATATAATATGTTATTGTATATAATTAAAAAATAAATAAACACGTGTTCCTAATAATAAAAAATATATAAGTATTTTTTTATAAAAAAAATCTCAATAAGTTTTTCATTATATACATGATTATACCAATAAAATGCAAAAAATAATACGTCAATCTATATTCGGAAATGGAAAAATACATTTAGTTTTGTTACATGGATGGGGATTAAATTCAGTTGTTTGGAATAAAATTATTCCTATCTTAAAACGAAATTTTACCTTACATATTATTGATTTACCTGGATTCGGAAAAAATATTCATTGTCCAATTATGAATTTTGAACAAACATCTACGAGGCTATTAAAAATAGTAACGAAAAAAGCTATCTGGTTAGGATGGTCATTAGGAGGATTATTTGTACATTATTTAGGATTACATTATCCAAAGCATACACAAGCAGTAATTTATACTGCTTCATCACCGTTTTTTATACAAGAAGAAAAATGGCCCGGTATATCCATAAATCTATTAAACTCAATAAAAAAAAATATTTTGACAGATTATGAAAAATTTTTATTAAAATTTATCGTAATACACGTTATTGATATCAATATAAACAATATTTATAATTTTAAAATTAAAAAATTTTTATTTAAAAAATATCCTAGTCCAACAAAACAAGCAATTGAAATAGGATATCACTGGTTAACAACAATTGACTACAGAAATACAAAATTATCCCCAAATATTCCGACATTTCGAATATATGGAGAATTAGATAACATAGTACCTATTAAAATAAAAAAAATAATAGATAATTTATGGAATAATAATAATTCTTGCGTTATAACCGGAGCTAAACACGCACCATTTTTATCACATCCTATTATTTTTTGTAATATTTTAAATGAATTTATAAAAAATCTATCTATGATTTAAATCATAATAATATATTTATATGGATACTACTATATTTTAATAAATAATTTAAAAAGGAATATCTTCATCATCAAAATCAATTTTAGAAGTCGTATCTATTAAATGAGATTTATTCTTAAATTCATTAGAAATATTATGAGAAATATTTTCTATAGATGATTTTGTAGATAAAGTACTATCATCTGACATATCTTGTGTTTCTAAAACAGATAATGACGACGATGTATTATTAATATTACGGGAACCTAACATTTGCATCGAACCAGTCACACTAACTACTATTTCAGTAGTATAACGATCCATACCGCTTTGATCTTTCCATTTACGAGTCTGTAAAGATCCTTCAATATACACTTGTGATCCCTTTTTTAAATATTGACCCGAAATTTCAGCAATTTTACCAAATAAAACAACACGATGCCATTCAGTTTTTTCTTTTATTTCACCTGTATTTTTATCTTTCCATGTGTCAGAAGTAGCTATATTAAGATTTACTACAGCACCTCCATTAGGCATATAACGTACATCTGGATTTTGTCCTAAATAACCAATTAAAATTACTTTATTTACACCTCTACTTGCCATACAATTTAACCTAAATATAATTGATATAAATTTATTATAATCTTAAATTATACCATATTATAAATAATAATTTCATTAAAATAAATGCTTTTTTTAAAATTAAATATATAATAATATATATTATTATATATTAATACTAATTAATATGATAAATATATGTCTTATTTTATAAATAAACCATATAAAAATATAGATATTTTTAATATATTATATTTTTACTACCTAAAATATATAAAATCCAATATGCAAATAAAAAATTCACATAAATTTTCTGTTGCACCTATGTTAAAATATACAGATCGACATTGTCTATTTTTCTATAGACAACTTACAAGGTTCACCTTTTTATATACCGAAATGATTACAACACATGAAATGATCTATAATAAAAATTTATTTACAAACAATCAAGTTAATATGATCAATCCACTAGCTATTCAATTAGCAGGAAATAATCATATTCATTTTAAAGAATGTGCAAAAATAGCATATTCCATGGGATTTAGTGAGATAAATTTAAATATCGGTTGTCCTTCTAAACATGCTCAATATGGTAATTTTGGCGCACGTTTAATGCATCAACCTAAATTGATTTATTTATTAATAAAATCTATATATTTTACCGTACCAACCCCCATTAGTCTAAAAATTAGATTAGGAACAAATAAACATAATCAATATGAATTTCTTAAAAATTTTATTCAACAAGTATCTAAAAATAGATATTGTACCAAATTTATTATACACGCTAGGATCGCAGACCTAAAATGTAATAGTCCAAAAAAAAATCGTAATGTACCTGCGCTAAACTATCAATATGTTTATCAAATTAAAAAAGATTTTCCAAATTTAAAAATTATTTTAAACGGCGGGATAAAATCTATTATAGAAATACAACAACATTTAAAATATGTAGATGGTATTATGATGGGTCGAGAAATATATAAAAATCCACTCTTATTATATGAAATAGACGAAAAAATATTTTTACATAAAAAATATATGAAACTTAAACAATGTTTTGAAAAAATGTCAACTTATATAACCAACGAAAAGAATAATGGAATAAAAACAATTCATATAATAAAACACATGGTAAATATTTTTTATAATCAACCATATTCAAAAAAATGGAAATTATATTTTTTAAAAAATATAAATTGTCCAAATAATATAGAAAATTTATTTCAAAAAATATATAAAATATTAAATATAAAATAATAATAATATTATTACATTATGTTTGTTATAGATAACTACTCTTATATCATAAATAATTCATATATCAATAATACCACTAATGATAAAAAACAAAATAACTAATATCTTTAAAAATATATATTTTATATATTTTTGTTTTATATTTTTAATATAATTAAATATTATATATATAAATTATTAATAAAAACTTTTATTTTTAAATATCAATATTTGATATAAAAATATTATTTACATAATAAATTATTATATACATTTAAAAATTTATGTAAGAGAATTAACTATTTATGATAGATTTAATAAACAATAAAAAATCATTTAAAATACCTCCACATTCATTAGAAGCAGAACAATCTGTATTAGGAGGATTAATGTTAGATAACCAACAATGGGACATAGTTTCTGAATATATTGTTACTGAAGATTTTTATAGTCGACAACATCAAATAATTTTCTGCGAAATGAAATATTTAATTGAAAAAGGATCTCCTATAGATTTAATTACTTTATCGGAATCATTAGAGCAAAAAGGAGAACTGAATAACGTAGGAAGATTTTCTTATTTAGCAGAGATTTCTAAAAATACCCCTAGTATTACTAATATCATCTCTTATGCAGAAATAATCCGTGAACGTGCCATTATACGTGAAATTATTTTAACAGCTCATGACATTGCGTATGCCGGATATCATCCAAAAGGCCGAACAAGTATAGAATTATTAGATTATGCGGAATCTAGTGTTTTTAAAATTTCAGAAACGCGCACGACAGACGGTAGTGGTCCAAAAAATATAGAAAAAATTTTAGATACAACTATTCAATCTATTGAAAAACTTTTAAAAAAACCTCACAGTGGAATAACGGGATTAAATACAGGATATCATGACTTAAATAAAAAAACATTTGGATTACAGCAATCAGATTTAATAATTATTGCTGCTCGACCGTCCATGGGTAAAACAACCTTTGCTATGAATTTATGCGAAAATACAGCTATGTTATACGAAAAACCAATTTTAATTTTTAGTCTCGAAATGCCCGGAGAACAAATTATGATTCGTATGTTAGCTTCTTTATCTAGAGTTAATCAATCTAAAATTCGAACTGGCCAACTAAATGATGAAGAATGGAGTAGAATATCTAGTATTATAAGTATTTTATTAAAAAAAAAAAATATCTATATAGATGATTCATCCGGACTTACTCCAAATGAAGTTCGTTCTCGTTCACGTAAAATATATAGAAAAAATAATGGATTAAGTTTAATTATGATTGATTATCTTCAATTAATAAAAATACCAGCATTATCAGGAAATAGAACTTTAGAAATAGCTGAAATTTCTAGAACATTAAAAGCATTAGCAAAAGAATTAAATATTCCTATTATTGCTTTATCCCAATTAAACCGATCGCTAGAACAAAGATCTGATAAAAGACCTGTTAATTCAGATCTTAGAGAATCAGGTTCATTAGAACAAGATGCAGATTTAATCTTATTCATTTATAGAGACGAAATCTATCATGAAAATAGTGAATTTAAAGGCATTGCTGAAATTATCATCGGTAAACAACGAAACGGGCCTACCGGCACTATTCGGTTAACATTTAACGGTCAATGGTCTAGATTCGATAATTATACTAATCAAAAATATCATCTTTGATAAAAAATAATAATTAATATTTTATATTATGAAAATAATATATTTTATATATAAAACAATATCCATGATAATTATTTAATTTAATGAATAATTATCATGGACATGATAAATAATTTTATTTATGTACACATATCAGTAAAATTATTTATAATCTGTTTATTAACTTAATGTATGCTATATTATATATATTATATTTAATAATATTAGTTAATATAAAATACGACTATGTGATAATATAAATGCTATTAACTTAACATCCATAATAAATATTATTAAAATAAAAATATGATCGTATTATCTATTGATTACGGCACTAAAATTATCGGTGTAGCTATGGCAGAAACAAAATTAAACTATTCTGTTCCACTACAATCCATTGCTAACGATAAAAAAAATATGTTTTGGGAAAAAATTAACACTACAATTAATTATTGGAATCCAAAATATATAATTATCGGATATCCATACAATATAAATAAAAAAATAAATAAAAAAATTAAAAAATTTAGCAAAATACTACATAAAAAATATAATAAACATATTATTTTATATAACGAAAATTATTCAACTACAGAAGCTAATTTTTTTTTAAAAAATTATGTAAAAAAAAAAAATCATTCATATTGCATACATTCCGTTGCTGCTAAAATAATTCTTGATAGTTGGCTAACAACTCAGCATAATTCAAAATAAATACATATATTCTTTTAAATCACCAATACTAATAACACACCTAAATAATTATCATCATAATAAATATAATAATTCATCTTAAATCCTATGTATAATACAAAATTAGATATATTACCACCTATTTGTCTATATATTCATATACCTTGGTGTATAAAAAAATGTCCGTATTGTGACTTTCACTCATATAAATATTCATATAAAATATCAGAAAAAACATATATAAAACATTTACTACAAGATTTAAATAATGATATAAAGATCATATCAAATCGATCTATTAAATCAATTTTTATTGGAGGCGGTACACCAAGTTTGCTGAAAAGTAGTACATTTTCATATCTATTAATGGAAATAAAAAAAATCATATATATTCCAGAAAAAATAGAAATATCCATAGAAATTAGTCCGGATATCAATCAAATAACTAAATTAGTAGAATACTACTACGCAGGTATTAATAGGTTTTCAATCGGTGTACAAACATTAAATGATATTTTGCTAAAAAAAATTGAACGAAAATATAATAAAAAAAAAGTTATTCAATTAATTAATTCTATTAGCCATATAACAGATAAAAATTTAAATATAGATTTAATCTACGGACTTCCTCAGCAAACTATTCAAAACGCTTTAGAAGATTTATATCAAATTATTATTTTAAAACCAGAACATATATCGTGGTATCAGTTAAATATTGAACCAAATACTAAATTTTATACACAAAATATTCATCTACCTTCTCTTCAAACAATAAAAATAATGCACGAGGAAGGAAAAAAATTATTAAAAAATTATGGATACATACAATATGAAATTTCTTCTTATTCTAAAAAAAAAAAATATCAATGCAAACATAATTTAAATTATTGGAATTTTGGTGATTATATTGGTATTGGATGTGGAGCTCATGGAAAAATAACCCAACGAAATAAACAAATCATTCGTACCATAAAAACTAAACATGATCACATCTACACACAAAAAAAATATATACAAAAAAAATATATCGTTTCTAAAAAAGATATTCCGTTCGAATTCTTTTTAAATAAATTTCGATTATTAAAACCAGTTTATTATAAAGATTTTGAAAATCAAACGTACCTGAACAAAGATAAAATTGCTAAAAAAATTATTATAGCTATAAAAAAAAGATATTTAATAAAAAATACCGATTCATGGTCTGTTACTGATTATGGACGAAAAAAACTAAATTCATTACTATCAATATTTTTATAAACAATAAAACTAAAAAAACAATTAATAATTTTTGATCATTATGATTAATTAATAACTTGATATTTATAATCAAAAATATTTTTTTTTAATAAAAAAGCTTTTTTTTTAAATTTAGTGTCACCCTGTAACTCTAAAAGAGGAGCCATTGCTGTTTCAAAAAAAACACGACGAAATCTAGAACATAAAGAAAATAAATCATGTATTTGTTTAGAATATAACGGACAATCTGTTACAATATGTATAAAACCTTTATAAATAATTTTTTTTAAAATTAAAATTATAAAAAAATTATTTATTAATCTTCTCTTATGATGTTTAGTTTTAAACCAAGGATCCGGAAAAAATATTTGTAAAATATTAATCATCTTATCAGGAATCATATAAATAAAAACTTCAACAGCATCATGAAAAATTATTTTCACATTTTTAAGATTATTAATATAAGCATACTTAATAGCTGTTAATACACTTTTTAAATGTACTTCTATTCCAATAAAATTGATATGAGGATTATTTAAAGCTTTTTCTATAAATAATTGTCCATCACCAAATCCAATCTCTATAATATAGAGTTGATTTAAAGAAAAAAAATCTGATAATTTTAATTGAACATTATCAACATTAATTCCATACATATTCCAGCACATTAAAAAATATTCTATATTTCGTATTTTTATATTCCTCCGTCTTGTTACATAACTTTTAATTGATTTAGAAAAATCGTTTTTTTTTTTAAAAAAAAAATTATTCATTGAAATAATCATATCATTATCACCTGTAAAAAAAATTATAAAAATATATAAACAAAATCTATCACTTTAAAAAATATTTTATTAATCTATTAAATTTATATACAACAATATCAATTATATTAAATAACTAAATTAGGATTAATATGTTATTTTCACAAAAAATACTGAACTGGTTTCATATTTATGGAAGAAAAAACTTACCATGGCAAAAAAAAAATATATATCTTATTTGGATATCTGAAGTTATGTTGCAAAGAACACAAGTTAAAACAGTCATTCCGTATTTTAAAAAATTTAAAAAAAAATTTCCTAATCTTCAAGTACTAGCATTCGCTCATATAGATGAAATTTTATATTTATGGAGCGGTTTAGGATATTACCAGAGAGCTTATAATATACATAAAACAGCTATTATTATTCAAAATGCATATAATGGAATTTTTCCAAATAATTTTAATGAAATATTAAAATTACCGGGGATAGGTAAATCAACAACAGGAGCAATTTTATCATTTGCATATAATTTTGGATACGCAATTTTAGATTGCAACATAAAACGCATATTAATACGATACCACAATATAAATACAGATCACAAAAAAAAAAATCAATTAGAATTAATGTTATGGTCGCTTATTAATAATTATCTTCCAATTCACCAATCTCGTGCATTTAATCAAGCTATGATGGATATTGGAGCATTAATTTGTACTCATCGAAATCCTCAATGTAATTTATGTCCTTTAAAAAATTCGTGTTTGTATTATCAAAATCCAGTAAATTTAAAACAAAAAATATACTATAAAAAAAATAAAATTGGTATACTCTTTTCAATTATAGAATATAATAATCAGTATTTATTAAAACAATACAATCAAATTTCTATCTGGAAAGGTTTATTTTACTTTCCTATAACATTTTTTTCAATATCCGATACAACATGGAGAATATCTAAAAAAAAAATAAATAATTTAAATATAGAAATCAATCCATTCATACATTACATTAGTAACACAAAATTATATATTTATTCACATTTAATAAATATTAATAAAAAAATATTACATACAGATATCAATCAAAAAAGAATATGGTACAATTTTTATAAAACTAAAAAGTTTGGTATTCCAGCTCCTGTACGCAAAATATTAAAATTAATACAAAATAATTCATTAAAAAAAAATATGAAAAAAAAAAATATACGTATAATTTTTTGTTCTTTTTTACAAAAAAATGCAGAAGGTTTAGATTATCCATTTTTTACAGGACAAACAGGAAAAAAAATTTATCAAGAAATTTCTAAAGAAGCTTGGTGTTATTGGCTGACGGAACAAACAAAGATTATAAATGAAAAAAAATTAAATATGTTTATAAAAACAGATAGGACCTATATAAAAAATAAAATGAAAAAATTTTTATTTACTAAAAAATAGTAATAAAAATAATTCATATATAAAAACATTATATTTTAAAATAATAAAATAACATTTTCAAAAAATATGGTTAATATTATAAATAATATTATTCATATAAATAATTATTTGTTCTAATAAAAAAATTTTTTTTTTATTAGAACGATACTTTAACTGTAAATATTTTATTTTACTCATATAATCTTTAATATAAACTGCATTAATTTTATATTTACAGTGTAATTTCCATCTCTTAATTTCACTAAAATTTAATATATGTACAAAATTTCTAGCTTTTAAACGAAAAAAAATTTCCTCTACTCTAGTATCAACAAATTTCGGAAACCATTGCGTCCAGTTTATCGGTGTATTATTATGTATGAAAGAAAATAAACGTTTATCTGAAGAATGAAAGAAATTTTTATATAACATTAAATCGACATCGTCATCCTTTTCCTCAAATTTATTTAATGAAAAATATGATACAATCCAATTCTTTAAATGTATATTATTTTGTAATAAAAAAAAATTTTTTTGACATCTTAAATAATTTATATTAACCCGATCACAATCTTTAATAGACATAGAGTTATATGCAAAAAACAGAGGAGATTTATTAATATAGATAATTTGCACTCCACAATTAAATAATTGATTGATACTCACTGTTTCATGTATAGAACGTGAATATAAACGAAATATTTTTTTAAAATTCATAGATAAATTAATAATAATTAAAACATTTTTATATAATGGATGCATACCTAAAAACATAACACAACCAAAATTATTATTTATAGATCCAAAAAAACTAGATAAATAAAAAAATGGTTTATTATAATTTTTAGAAATAAAATAAAATATAGATTTTTTTTGAGATATTCTATATAAGAATAAAAAAAATTTTTTATTCTTTTTATATAAGTACTTTACTATAGAAATAGTAGCCATAACATCAGAATACGCATTATGGGCATCAGTATGAACAATATCATTAATATATGTTATATCAGATAATTTAAAACTCACAGATCCGTTAGAATTATAACGCCATAACATTATATCAGGATAAAAAATATAAAAAGCGCGTAAAATATTTAAAACATCCCAACTAAAATTACCGTTTTTCCAACTCCATTCATATGGATCCAGCAAATTTCTATAAAAAATATTACGTGTTATTAAATTATCAAAATTAATATTATTATATCCTATAATACATACATTTCTTTGCGAAAAAATATCATAAATTTTTTTAGCAAAGAAATATTCATTCATACCATTTTTTTGTGTATCTTGAGGTAATATTTTAGTAATTAAAATAGACTCAGGGTCTGGTAAATAATCTAAAGGGGGATAACAAAATAAAATTACTTTATTATAAATAAAATTAAAATTATTATCAGTCTGAATACTACAAAATTGAGAAACTTTATCCAAAGATACATTTAAACCAAAAGTTTCATAATCATAAAAAATAAAAGATTGATTAATCGTATTATTATCTTTAAGAAACATAATATTAAATTATTAAAATATTTTGATATACCTAACAACTGACTCGTTACAAACTATAAGTCTATTTTTTTAAAAAAATATATTATCTCCCCTGACTGGACTCGAACCAGTGACATACGGATTAACAGTCCGCCGTTCTACCAACTGAACTACAGAGGAATATGTTATATATAACATAGTAAAATTTTTATGTCAATTAATAATCAAAAATATATTTTTGATTTAATTATCATAAATATATTATATAATTTATTAAATTTAATAAAAAAAATATAGATTAGTATTTAAAATTGATTTATAATATGTAATATTCATAAATATTATAAAAATATAAAATTCTATACAGGCCCTTTAGCTCAGTGGTTAGAGCACACGACTCATAATCGTTTGGTCGCTGGTTCAAATCCAGCAAGGGCCATCATTGTGGATAATATTATTTATAATAAAAAAAAGAATATTAATAATATATTTTAGCTATATAAAAAATTAATGCTTTTATTTGAAATAAATGATAATGTAGCAATTTTATCATCTGGATTCATGTAAAAATTTTTATTACTATAATTCCATAAAGATATTTTTAATTCATTTTGGTTTAAAAAACTCACAATATTAAACGGATGTCCTAATATCCTTAGTACACATTTTAGTTAAATGAGTATACGGATGAATAACTACACGTGTAGTCTTATCTAATACATGAACCGTAATACCTGTAGAAATTAATAACGTTTTTTTAGATAAAATATACGTAGATTTTTCCAAGCAAGCTAATAAAAATAATCTATATGACACCTCTAATGAATAATCAGAAAAAAAAATCTGTTTTCAGACGTACATCAATAATTTCAATATTAATTTCCAATATATCCGTACACATAAATTTAATTCCTGTTATTTAAAAATATTTTATTTCGATAAAATGGAAATATGAATCTCGGTAGAAATATTTTTATACGGAGTAAAAATAACTTTATGTATACCTAAATACCGTAATAATTTTTGAGGTAACTTAATTTCATGTTTTTCTACTACGATACCTATCAATAGTAAATTTTGTATAATATCTTTAATACCAATAGAACCGAAAATTTTATTTTTTTTACTAGATTTAACAAAAAAAACAATAGAACCAATCGTTTTTAATAAATTAATTCTATTCATAGCCTGATCAATTTTTTTAGATTTTTGTTTTTCAGCAAATATTTTGTTTTTTTCAAAAATTTTAATATTTTTAGAAGTAGCTAATAATGCTTGTTTAGTAGGTATTAAATAATTTCTACCATAACCATTTTTTACAGAAATTAATTGACCTTTTTTACCTAGTTTCTTTATAGAATTTGTTAAAATAACTTTCATATAATATAAATACCTTAAAAAAATTATTCAAATGTTTTTGAAGCAAAAAAATTGTATATTTTATTGATGTTGATCAGTATAAGGTATTAAACTAATAAAACGAGCTCTCTTAATTGCGCGTGCTAATTGTCGTTGATATTTTGCTTTTGTTCCTGTAATACGACTAGGAACTATTTTTCCATTTTCAGTAATATAATTTTTTAACGTAACTATATCTTTATAATCTATATATTTAACTCCTTCTGCTGTAAACCGACAAAATTTTCTACGACGAAAATAACGTACCATGGTCTATATACCTCTTTAATCCTATATACTGTATGTAGTAGGTGAATTTATACCTATCAATATAAGTATTTTAAATTTAATTTATTTAATAATAATTTTATTTTGATTATTTTTATTAGATACTAATTCTTTTTTAAGATATTCTTGTGTCTGTAAAATCGGTGATATTTGTTTATAAGCTTCACGACATAAAAGAATTAGATAACGAATAATATTTAAATTAAATTTAAAATTATTTTCTAAATATTTTATGCATGCAATAGATACCTCAATATTAATTAGAATATAATGAGCTTTTTTTACTTTCTTAATCATATAGGATAAAGGACGTAAACCCCAATCTTCTAAGCGATGTATGATTCCCTGTTTTGAGCGTATTTTATTTGAATAAAATTCAATGATATTCGAAATTTTTTCACTTTTATCGGGATGAACCATTAATATTATTTCATAATGACGCACAAATAAAACTCCTTGAAAATATATATAATAAATTGTTTAAAATAATTATTAGTAGTATTGAATACTATAAATATATATGTAGTATATAAAAAAAATTATAAATATAAATATACATATTAAAACTTAATAATATTAATAATATTATATTAACATAATTATATTCATGAAAAAAATAGTTTTAACGAAATTAAAAATAATTATTTTAATTAAATAAATATAATTTATAAATTAAAAATTAATTATTTATACATAACTAGTAAAATTAGATTTATTATCCTAGTAATAATATTTAAATTTTAAGAGAGTTAGAAATTTATATTATTTACATAATAATTATGTACATAATTATTAATAAAATATCAAAAATATGTAATTACTACAATTTTTTTATTTCGTTAAAATTATTTAATTTAATTAAATTAATTTAAAAATTATTTTTTAATATATTTTGAATTTTCTTAATTAATAAATACTTTTGATTATCATATATATATGTAATATTTGTCCATTTTTTTAACCAAGTTAATTGATGTTTAACTAATTTTACAGTAGATTTAATAGTATGATTAATCATATCTTGATATGAATATTTATTTTGTATATATAACCACATTTGCTTATAACCAATACTGTTAATAGAAGGTAAAGAAATATTTAAATCCTGTTGTTTATATAAAGCACGTACTTCTTCTTCCAAACCAGAATCTAACATATGATGAAAACGTTGTACTATGTTAGTATATAAGACGCTTTTATCGTGAGGAATTAAACCAAATTGAAATATTTTATATGGTAATTTTTTATGAACTGACTGTATTAATTGACTTCTCGATTGACCACCTGAAACAAAGAATATTTCAACAGCACGTAAAACTCTTTTAACATCATTCATATGAATTTTTTTACTATAAACAGGATCTATTTTTTTTAAAATATCAAATAATCTTTTTTTTTTTTTAAAACAAATATTTGTATATATATAATTTCTAATATCAGGATTAGATGGAGGTAAAGAAGCAAAACCATTTAATAAAATTTTAAAATATAGCATTGTACCACCTACTAATAAAGGAATTTTTCCGAATTTTAAAATATTTTTTATTTCTTTGGTAGCGTCTTTATAAAAATCTATAGCAGAATAAATAATTTGAGGTTTTACAATATTAACTAATCGATAACCATATTTTTGTAAATCTTTAGAAGTAGGTTTATCAGTTCCAATATCTAATCCTTGATATACTAACTTAGAATCTACACTCAATAATTCTACTTTAGGAAAAATTTTTTTTATCTGTAACGATAATTTACTTTTACCAATTGCTGTAGGACCCATTAAAAATAATACAATTGATTGATTATTCATGTTTATGTTATCTTAATTTACAAACAAATATTTGTATTTAAATTAATGTTAAAATACGTAATTATATACGATATTATTAAAAAATACATGAGTTATTTTAATATAATAATTTTACTATTAATGAATAATTAAAAATTATTCCATTTTTTATATATATTTATTAATCCTAGTGTAGAACTATCATAATTAATATTAATATTTTTTATAAAAAAATCATTAAATATATTATTTGCTACTAATTTTCCTAATTCTACGCCCCATTGATCAAAACTATATATATTTAATATAATACCTTGCACAAATATCTTATGTTCATACAAAGAAATTAAAGCTCCTAAAGAATAAGGGGTAATTTTTTTTAACATAATAGAATTGCTTGGTTTATTGCCCGGACAATATTTATGGTGCATGTAATCATTATTACAAATATTTTTTAAAATTATTTTTTCATTAATATTAATATTGTTTCCAAATGCTAAAGATTGAGTTTGTGCTAAAAAATTTGATAATAATTTTTCATGATGATCATCAACAGGGTTATGACTAATAGCCGGAATAATAAAATCACATGGTATAAATGTTGTTCCCTGGTGTAATAATTGAAAAAAAGAATGTTGACCATTAGTACCTGATTGGCCCCAAATAATAGGACTCGTCTTCCAAGTCACTAAAGAATTATTCCGATCTATTGATTTTCCATTAGATTCCATATAACTTTGTTGTAGATATTCTGGAAATGCCTGCATATATGCATCATAAGGAAATATTGCTTCAGTCTCTGTCTTAAAAAAATTAGTATACCAAATGCTTATTAAAGCTAATATAATAGGAATATTATGTGATATTTTTTGATATAAAAAATGCTGATCCATCATATATGATCCATATAATAATGATTCAAAATTTTTAAATCCAATAGATAAAATAATCGATAAACCAGAAGCAGACCATAAAGAATAACGACCTCCTACCCATTCCCAAAATTTAAAAATATTTTTACTACAAATTCCAAAATTTAAAGCTGCAGTAACATTTTCGCATAATGCAAAAAAATGTTTAGATAGATATCCTGCACATTTAGTTTGCAGAATACACCAATTTTTTAAGTAATTAGCGTTACTAATAGTTTCTAGCGTAGAGAAAGATTTCGAAGCAATAAGAAAAATAGTAGTTTCTAAATCAATTTTTTTTAATACTTCTTGAATATCAGTTCCGTCAATATTAGAAATATAATGAATATTTAAATGATTTTTATAAGGTTTTAAAGATTCAGTAACCATATACGGACCTAAATATGAACCACCGATACCGATATTAACAACATCAGATATAGTTTTGCCCGTATATCCTTTCCAATCTCCATTAATAACAGAATTAGAAAAATATTCTAACTTTTTTAATTCTTTTTTAATTAATAACGTAATGTTGATATTATCTACAATATTATATTTATTAGACTGATTACGTAATGCTGTATGTAAAACAGATCTATTTTCTGTTTTATTTATTTTATAACCAAAAAACATACTATTTATTGCATCACTTAAAAAACATTCTTCAGCAAGTTTAAATAATAATCGCAAAGTTTCATTATTGATACGATTTTTAGAAAAATCTATAATAATTTTATCTTCAAAAAAAATAGAATAATTACAAAATCTATTTTTATCAACATTAAAGAAACTTTTCATATGAATATTTTTTATGTCAATAAAATGATGTCTTAACTGTTTCCAAGCAAGCGTTTTCGTTGGATTAATATTTTTCATATAAAATCTCAGATTATTTAAATTATTTTTTAATTAAATATATTTAACATAAAAACCATTATTAATTAATACCAAAATAAATAATTAACTTAAATTGATTAAAAAATAACTAAATTATATTATAAAATTTATAAAAAATGGTATATATATACTATAAAATAGATATATATTTAATAATGATTAAAAATCATAATAAAATTTATTATTTTAAAAATCTAAAAAAATAAAAATTATGAATTATAAAACGATAAATATCTATTCAAATAAAAAATTGATAAAAAATATAAAAATTGTATTTTAAGAACCACCATATTATCAAAAATTATTAATTTTTAATGAATAAATTTATAAAAAATATTTTTTATAATATTAAATATTCAATTAACCGACAAAAATTTTCTAATAAAATACATACTAATAATAGAACTATCTATTAATTATAAAAATATACACGTTAATTCAATTAACATATTGAATAAAAAATAGATATTAAATATCTTAATTTATATACAAATAAAAATTTTGTAAAAAAAAAGAATAAATTAAATCCAATATAAGGATTAATTTTCTTAAAAAGAAACAATATTATTGTTATACATAACAATATCCAATAAATAATTCTTGCAAAAAAAAATAATTTTTATATAATTAAATATAATAAGATATTGCGGGAATAGCTCAGTTGGTAGAGCACAACCTTGCCAAGGTTGCGGTCGCGAGTTCAAATCTCGTTTCCCGCTCAAAACATATAAATTAATAATTTTTAAATTATTAATTTATTGAATATAAATGTTTTATATATAAAATATTTATATTCAATATACGTAAAACAATTAAAATTGTTTAATTTTTTTATTAAAAATTACATATTTTTAAAAAATACAATTCTTTTTTTAAATTTCAGATAAATTAAAACGTTTTTGAAATCTTTGTATTCGTCCTTTAGTATTCATATTTCTTTGTTTACCAGTATAAAACGGATGACATTGTGAACACAAATCAAGCAACATATCACTTTTTTTAGTAGAAAAAACCGGAATTTTATATCCACATGAACAAATCGCGAAAATTTGTTTATATTCTGGATGAATTTTTTTTTTCATAATACATTCTCACAGTAAGTATAATACTCTACACTACTACGTAGTTTTTATTTAAAAAAATAAATCTCAATGTATATTATTGAATTAATTGTATACATATACTAATAATTTATTATCTATAATATAACTATTATTTTTTAAAATCAATATTTAATTACAGAAAATATATATAAAAATATATATTATTGTATACTATGAGAGATGCTACTATTTTATGACTACAATATTAAGTGTTCGTGTACAAGGTAAGGTAGTAATTGGTGGAGACGGACAAGCTACTTTTGGACATACTGTTATGAAAAGTAATGTAAAAAAAGTTCGTTCTATTTATAAAGATCAAGTAATTGTAGGATTTGCAGGCGGAACAGCCGATGCATTTACGTTATTTGAATTATTTGAAAAAAAATTAGAAAAATATCAAGGACAATTACAGCGATCTGCAATAGAATTAGCTAAAGATTGGAGAACAGATCGATTATTAAGAAAATTAGAAGCCTTATTGGCAGTAGCTGATAAAAAAAATTCTCTTATTATTACCGGAACAGGAGATGTGATACAACCCGAAAATGATGTTATCGCAATTGGATCGGGCGGTCCGTTTGCACAAGCAGCAGCATATGCTCTAATTAAAAATACTAATTTACCAGCATCCAAAATTGTAAAAAAAGCATTACAAATTGCAGCAAATATATGCATATATACAAATAAATCATTTACCATACATGAAATATCTTCAGAAAAATAAAAAGGAAACATATATGTCAGATATGACTCCTCGAAATATTGTACAAGAACTTGATAAACATATTATTGGACAAAAAAATGCTAAGCGCGCTGTTGCAATTGCATTAAGAAATCGTTGGAGAAGAATGCAGTTAAATTCCGAACTACGTAATGAAATAACTCCTAAAAACATCTTAATGATTGGCCCTACCGGAGTTGGAAAAACAGAAATTGCACGTCGATTAGCTAAATTAGCTAACGCTCCTTTTATTAAAGTAGAAGCTACAAAATTTACCGAAGTAGGTTATGTTGGAAAAGAAGTAGATTCTATTATCCGTGATTTAACAGAATTAGCTATTAAAATGATTCGATCGCAAAACATAGAAAAAAATAAAAAATATGCACAAAAACGCGCTGAAGAAAGAATATTGAAAATAATAATACCTATATCTAATAATAATAAATCAGAAAAAAATGATTTTCCAGAAAAACCAGAAAATACAATTAAAATTTTTAAAAAAAAATTACGTGAAGGAAAACTTGATAACAAAGAAATTGAAATACAAATAACTGCTGCACCCTTAGGAATAGAAATTATGTCTCCTCCAGGAATGGAAGAGCTAACAAATCAATTACAATCTTTATTTCAAAATTTAGGAGGCAAAAAAAAAAATTTACGTAAATTAAAAATTAAAGATGCAATTAAATTAATCACGGAAGAAGAAGCAGCTAAACTAATTAATTTAGAAGAAATAAAAAAACAAGCAATATATTCAGTAGAACAAAATAGTATTGTTTTTATTGATGAAATTGATAAAATTTGCAAACATCATTCTTCAGCATCTAATTCTGACGTTTCTAGAGAGGGTGTTCAAAGAGATTTACTTCCTTTAATTGAAGGATGTACTGTTTCCACAAAACACGGAGCAGTAAAAACAGATCACATTCTATTTATAGCGTCAGGAGCTTTTCAGACATCTACTCCTTCTGATTTAATTCCGGAATTACAAGGTAGATTACCGATAAGAGTCGAACTAAATGCTTTAAAAATAGACGATTTTGAAAAAATTTTAACCGAACCTAACGCATCTCTTACTACTCAATATACATCTTTAATAAAAACCGAAGGAGTAGATATTATTTTTACAAAAAAAGGAATTCGTAAAATAGCTGAAGCAGCATGGAAAATCAATGAATCTATGGAAAACATCGGAGCTCGTAGATTATATACAGTCTTAGAAAAACTAATGGAAGATATTTCGTTTCATTCTGATGAACAATATGGACAAAAAATTTATATTGACGAAAATTATGTAAGTCTACACTTAGATAAGTTAATGGAAAATCAAGATTTAAGTCGATTTATTTTATAAAAATATTATATATATATATTTATAAAATTATTTTTATTAAAATAATTGCCTATCTTTAACATCATTACTTATGATAGGCAAATATTTAATAAAAAACAAAATTAAAAATTAATTATGTTAAATTATTAATTTTTTCTAATAGAGATTTTATCTTACGTTTCCATTTCATTCTTTCTTCTTGTATTAAAATATTTTTCTCTTCTATTTGTTCTTTTAAAGAACAAATATTTTTTAATTTTTCTTTTAAACTTTGATTTTTTGATTTTAAATTATTAATTTCTAATTTTAATAATAAAATATAATCTACAGATTTTTGTACTTTTGTTTCTAAACTAGAAAATACCTCTAATACCATAGTATTACCATTAAAATATAAAACATTTGTTAATATAATGAATATTATTCAGAATAATATTCATTACTCTCAAATATTGATTAATCAATAAAAATATTTATATATATTTAAAATATACTAAAATATATATAATATTTGTTGATATCTTTTAATATATATTATTATATATTACAATAATATATAAAACATGATTTGGAATATTCTTATATGAATTCTTGGTTAAAAGCACATTTAATAAAATTAAAAAAATGGAAAAACAATTTATTTACATTAATTATACAAGCTCCTATTAATAAATTTATAGCAGGTCAATTTACAAAATTATCTTATATAGATTCAAATAAAAAAAGAATACAACGAGCTTATTCGTTCATAAATTCACCAAATAATAAAAATTTAGAATTTTATATTTTATTAATAAAAAACGGAGCATTAACACCTCAGTTATATGACATATATAGCCATGAAATTTTTATTTCCAAAAATTCATTTGGTTTTTTTACCATAGCAGAATTACCTCATAAAGAAAACATTTGGATGATTGCTACCGGTACAGCATTAGGGCCATATTGTTCTATTTTACAACATGAAAATATTTTAGATAAATTTAATAAAATTATTTTAATTTATGCAGTCAAATACAGTGTAGACCTAAATTATTTAAATTTATTTAAAAAATTAAAAAAAAAATATAAAAACAAAATAATTATAAAAATAATATTAAGCCAAGAAAAAAATAAAAAATATTTATATGGACGAATACCAGACCTCATTAATTCAGGTAGATTAGAAAAATCTATTAAAGAACCGTTATGTGCTGATACATCTCATGTAATGTTATGCGGTAATCCTGACATGATAAAGAATACACAAAAAATATTATATTCCTTAAAAAATATGAAAAAACATCTTCGAAGAAATCCTGGACATATTACTAGTGAAAATTATTGGTAACATGTTTTATGTTATATTTATTTATCATATTAAATATAATATTTTTTCGGAATTGATTCCTATAAAAACAGGAACCAATCCCAAATACATGCAATAAACATGTAAATAAATCTTATTTAATAATAGATACCATTAACACAATATTATTGCACAAAAAATGAATATCTTATTTCTGGATCAGAATTCTTAGTAATAACCATAGCAGCTCGAATACCATATTGGTTTATTTCATCAATATTTTCAGAATAAGAAGATTGTAAATCTGCTGTCTTAGTAACTGCTACTTTATATGTACCCGGACTAATTTCATCAATTTCATATGCAAAACGTACATTATCTGACGCTCGATATTCTACTTCTGGATAACGAGCAGATAGATTATTCCACGCAGCATCAAGTACTTCAGGATGTAAATAAGTAGAAATTAATTGTTGTGATGTATAATCTGTAATAGAAGTCTGAAATGTATTCATTATATCGGGAGCTTGATCGGAAGGAATTCTTTTTCCATTTAAAAAAACAGTTTTATTGTGAATATTATCTAAAAATTTTTGTTCTAATTGACCAGTTTTAGTTAATTTTTTAAACGATTTTTGTAATTTTTGTGAAAACAAATTAGTTTTATTTGAAAAATTAACAGAATGCAATATATTCCAATGTACGTGCGGATTATTAAACAGTGTCAAAAAGAAATCTTTAACACGATCATTCGTTGGATTACATTGCGGTATATTATAAAAATCAGATTCACTCATTGAGTTATCACAATATTCTTCCGCAGATTCAGTATCAATAATATTAAAAGGTTTTTCGTCATATTTCCATTCACCAGAATAATTTTCATCAGAATACATGAAATTTTCTTGATCATTTTTATGTTTCGGAATAATATGCGCTACATATTCTTGATTAGAATTATTGATAATTGCAATATCAACATTTTTAAAATTTTTATCGTGTAATATACTACTATTATCAACTTTTTTTATAATTTCTGAGTTAAGATTGATGTTAGATCTTATTGAAGAAACTGATGACATAATATTTCTGTCCTTTTTATATTTGTTAAATACAACATATCAATAAAATTAATTTATAAAATGTTTTTTTAAAATCAAAAAAATCACAAAAAATAAATTAAAACAATTATATTCTTATTTATATATATAAGAATATATTGTATATATTCTTATATATTTTTATAATTCAAATTATTAAAAATATTGAATATATAATTTCATTATTAATAAAAAACCAGTTTAAAAATTTTTAACGGTAAATAAAATATTCTATTAACCATTAATATATATTAATTTACATAAATATCAATATATAAAATTAAATTTTAATAATTTAATCAGATATTTCTTATATATTACATCATTTAATAACGTTAAAATAATAAATATATATATTATATATATATTTTGAAAATTTTCATATAATATTTGTTATTTATTAATTAATTTATAAATATAAATAAATATATATATTCATTAATAATTAATAACCCCATCATATATATGATGTGCCTCTCCTGACATATATAAATGATTTTTTAATACTCCAGTCCAATCAATTTTTAAAATACCTTGCTGTAAAATAACAGTAACATGATTATCTAATATACTATTTCGTATACCTATCGCAACAGCTGCACAAGCACCACTACCACAAGCTTTAGTTTCACCTACATGTCGTTCATAAACACGTAGTAAAATTTTTTTTTTAGATAATATTTGCATAAAACCAACATTAACACCTTGAGGAAACAAAATATGCTGTGATAATTTTAAACCTATATCATTCACTTTAAAATTTTTAAGATCATCAACTTGAATAACACAATGAGGATTACCCATAGAAACCACACTAAAAACATATTTTTTTTTATCAATTATAACTGAATAATGTATTTTATTCATAGTATGCGTAAACGGAATCTGTGAAGGAATAAAAATTGGTCTACCCATATCTACTTTAAAAATATTTTTATAAATATGCTCTAAAAATAAATATCTATTTTTTGTACTAACACAAATTTTTTTTTTATCAATTTTTTTTATAATAAACAAATAATATGCAATACATCGCGCACCATTACCACATTGTTCTACTTCTATACCATTAGAATTAAAAATTCTATAATGAAAATCAGCAGGTCTACCCTGACTAGACTGAAGTACTAATAACTGATCAAAACCAACGCCTAAATGTCGATTCGACCACTGTTTTATTAATTCTGAAGAAAAAAAAAATTATTTTTACTAGAATCAATTAAAATAAAGTCATTTCCTAAACCATGCATTTTAGAAAAAAAAATAATATTTTTTTTTAAAAACATATTAATTATTCCTCATATATAAAATAAATGTTATAATTAAACTTTAAAAAATTATTGAAAAATATTTTTATATTAGGATAATTATGCATGATATTTCATTTCATAAAAAATTTAAGAAGACACTGTTAATAATAGATGATATTTTAAATAAATGTGACGAAAAAATAGATATAGATTATTTTATATTTGATAATATGCTATCTATTGCATTTAACAATAAAAAAAAAATAATCCTTACTTCTCAGGTATATTTAAAACAATTATGGATAGCGACATCAATTCAAGGATATCATCTTACATATAGTAAATATACTTGGGTATGTATACGTACAAAAAAACATATATCTTCTATTTTAGAAGAAGAATTTTTTATACAGACCAATTATATTATAAATTTTAATTTATTAAAAAAAATAAAATGACACAATTTTTTTTTATATATGATCGGCGAAAGAGGATTTGAACCTCTGACCCACTGGTCCCAAACCAGTTGCGCTACCAAGCTGCGCTATTCGCCGATATAAGCTATAGTTAAAAAACTATCATTATTCTTTAATATTGATAAAATCGTACTCTACAGTATAGTCAATATATGGGTGGTCAATGGGATTTGAACCCATGACCGCTGGAATCACAATCCAGAGCTCTACCAACTAAGCTATGACCACCAAAATTAAATATAAAATCATACATAAAATTGCGTCCGACAGGATTTGAACCTGAGACCTTTACTTTCGGAAAGTAATGCTCTATCCGTATTGAGCTACGGACGCAAAAATTTTAATATTATTAATTATAAACTATATATATAATATATATTATTAAAAATAATTTTTACTATCTAATAAATATTATATATATACTAATTAAAAAAATCTAGTATTTTATTTTATTTATTAGATAAAATATTTAATAAATAGTTAAAAACTACATATATTTAATATAAATAATATCTATAACTATGACTAATGAAAAAAAAATCATTAAAAATAATTAATTTGATTATCTAAAGATAATTAAAAATTATAACATCTTTATTAATAAAGATGTTATTTTGATCTTTTCATCATATCAAAAAATTCATCATTGGTTTTTGTCATAGATAATTTATTGATTAAAAATTCCATAGCATCTATTTCACTCATAGGATGAATAATCTTACGTAAGATCCACATTTTTTGTAACTCTTCAGGAACAGTAAGTAATTCTTCTCTTCGAGTACCCGATCTATTATAATCAATAGCAGGAAAAACACGTTTTTCTGCTATTTTTCGAGATAACGGTAATTCCATATTACCAGTTCCTTTAAATTCTTCATAAATTACTTCATCCATTTTAGATCCGGTATCAATTAATGCTGTAGCAATAATAGTTAAACTGCCTCCTTCTTTTACATTACGCGCTGCTCCAAAAAATCTTTTAGGTCGATGTAATGCATTTGCATCAACACCACCAGTCAATACTTTTCCAGATGCTGGTACTACAGTATTATATGCTCGAGCTAATCTTGTAATAGAATCTAACAAAATAATAACATCTTTCTTATGTTCAACTAATCTCTTTGCTCTTTCGATAACCATTTCTGCTACTTGTACATGTCTAGAAGCTGGTTCGTCAAAAGTAGAAGCTACTACTTCTCCTTTAACTAATCTTTGCATTTCAGTTACTTCTTCCGGCCGTTCATCAATTAATAAAACCATTAAAACACAATCCGGATGATTAAATGCGATACTTTGCGCGATATTTTGTAACAACATAGTTTTACCTGCTTTCGGTGGAGCTACTATTAAACCTCTTTGCCCACGACCTATCGGAGAAGATAAATCTAACACTCTAGCAGTTAAATCTTCCTTAGAACCATTACCACGCTCCATTTTTAATCGAGAATTAGCATGTAATGGAGTTAAGTTTTCAAATAAAATTTTACTACGAGCATTTTCTGGTTTATCATAATTAACTGTATTTACTTTTAATAAAGCAAAATAACGTTCTCCTTCTTTTGGAGGTCTAATTTTACCTGAAATTGTATCTCCGGTTCTTAAATTAAAACGACGAATTTGACTAGGTGATACATAAATATCATCAGGACCGGCTAAATAAGAACTATCCGATGATCGTAAAAAACCAAATCCATCTTGTAGAATTTCTAAAACACCATCTCCAAATATATCTTCTCCACTTTTTGAATGCTGTTTTAATATAGAAAAAATAATATCTTGTTTACGCATTCGAGCTAAATTTTCTAAACCTATCTGTTTACCTAACGTAATAAGTTTTGATACCGATGTATTTTTTAATTGGGTAAGATTCATAATAGTGAATTTATCAATCCATTTAAGAGAAACCTATAAAACATATAGTATATAACAAATAAAATTTGTTACATTTATATTATTAAAAATATAAAAATCGATTATTGTGAGTAAAAAAAGTATATACGCTCTTATTTTTTAATTTAAAAATGTTATTTTTAAAATATTTATTATATTAATAAATAAAAATCAAAAAATTTTAAAACAATATTTTACTATCTAAAAAATTTTTTAAGTCTATTTTTGACATAACGCCTATTTTCGTACCTATAATTTTACCGTGATAAAATAATAGCAATGTTGGAATTCCTCGAATAGAATATTCAACAGGTATTTTTTTATTCATATCAATATTAATTTTTCCTACAACAATTTTTTTATAATATTCATGCGCGATATCTTCTAAAATTGGTGATAAAATTTTACATGGTCCGCACCAATCAGCCCAAAAATCTACTAATACATATTTTTTTGAAACTAATACATTTTCTTTAAAATTTTGATCTGTTAATTCAATAATTTTAGTTATTTTCATAAAAATCCCAACATATATTTTATAATGTCATTAATATTTTTATATTATTTCTAATAATTAATTAAAATATTAATGTATTAATTAGTTTTAAAAATTAAAATGTTATAAATAATGATTTTTTTTATTTCTATTTTGATTAGAATTAAATTTAATCCAATGCGTTGAACGTTGCGGTAATTCAAATAAAAACCGACTTGGTTTCAAACGAGATAGTGTACCAAATTTTTTTTTATTCCTACAAAAACTAAGAAAAAGCTGATTTTTTGCTCTAGTAATACCTACATACATCAATCGGCGTTCTTCAGTAACATCATTTTCGATAATACTTTTTTGATGTGGCAATGTTCCTTCTTCCAACCCAATAATACATACAACAGAAAATTCTAATCCTTTTGCGGCATGTATAGTCATTAAATGCAATTTATTAAAATCTTGATTCGAATCATATCGTGCAATATTTTCAAAATCACCACATACAAATTGTATTAATATATCTTCTAATTTCATTGGTACATTTCCATTTATACCTAATAACATTTCTTTTAAACATTTAGAAAAAAAAATTATTTTTTGTATACGTTTTTTTGAAATACTATCATCATTATGATAGTTTATAACCCATGCATAATAATTTATATCTTTAATAATATTATTTAAAATCTTTTCTGGTTTATCTAATAAATACGATGATAGTTGAATAATCCATAATACAAAATTATTTAATTTAGATATAACATTTTTACTTAATTGCGTAATAATACGTTTATCAGTACTAGCTGTAAATAAACTAATTTGATTAGAAAGAGCAAATTTTTTTAATTTATTTAAAGTAATTAATCCTATTCTTCTATTTGGAGTATTAATAATACGTAAAAAAGCTAAATCATCTTTATGATTAACAATTAATCGTAAATATGCTAATAAATCTTTAATTTCTAATAAATCAAAAAATGATTTTCCAGAATAAATATGATATGGAATATTTTGATATATTAATTCTTGCTCTACAGCTTGTACTTGATGATTGTTACGATATAAAATAGCATAATCATTATATCGTGTATTATTAACATTTTTATGAAGTTGAATATGACGAATTATCTGTTGCGCTTCATGAATATCATTAATTGATTTTAAAACATAAATTTTGTTTCCGTAATCTAAAGTCGAAAATAATTTTTTATTAAAAAAATTCTCATTATTAGAAATTAAAATATTCGCTGCATGTAATATACAACCAGAAGAACGATAATTCTGTTCCATTTTAATAACATTTAAAGTAGGAAAATCATACTTTAATAAATAAAAAATTTTTTGTTGTGCACCTCTCCACGAATAAATAGATTGATCATTATCTCCTACTACTGTGAAATTAGAATTATAACCGCATAATAATTTAATCAATTCATACTGACTAGTATTAACATCCTGATATTCATCTACTAATAAATACTGAATTTTTTGTTGCCACTGTAATCTTATACCAATATTATTTTTTAATAAAATAGTAGGTAAAAAAATTAAATCATTAAAATCTAATATATTATGTTGCTTAAGAAATAAATCATACTTTTCATAAAAAAAGATACATTTCTCTTCTAGAATAGAATTTATATTTTTACACGCTAATTTAGGATTGAATAATTGATTTTTCCAAATAGAAATTTGATAAATTAACTGTCTTAAAAAAAATATATTATTGTTTTGATTAACATTTATAAAACTTTTTAATAAACGTAATTGTTCATGCTCATCAAATAATGTAAAATTTTTTCTCAAACCTAATAAACGATATTCATTTTTAATAATCTTCAAACCTAAAGAATGAAATGTAGAAATTGTTATATCATTCGTTTGTTGAACAGTTAATTTCTTAAATAAACGTAATTCAATTTCTTTAGCTGCTTTATTGGTAAATGTTATTGCGAAAATTTTTTTAGGATCATAATGATATACTGTAATTAACGTTATAACTTTATTAATTATAACGCTAGTTTTTCCTGATCCTGCTCCAGCTAAAATTAAACACGGATTATTAATAATATGAATAGCTTTTTTTTGAACGTTATTTAACATCATAAATATATTATCTTAAAAATAAGATTTTTAAATGAATCTATTTTACTTAAAAGAAATACAATCATAAAACTTGTATATATGATATATCATTCAGTATTATGTAATAAATAATTATAATTATTTCGAAAATATTGTGGATTTCATAACTTTCATATATAAGCGTAGTCGTTCTCCAATTTTTTCAATGGTATGATTACTAATAGCATCATTAACATACATTAATGCTTGATTACTGACATTGTCATCTGGAATAGATTCACCTAAATCACTACTACGCACAGTTTTAATAAACTTTTCTAAAATAGGAATAGCTCGTTCAGAAAATAAATGACTACCGTATTCCGCAGTATCCGAAATAATTAAATTCATTTCATATAATCTTTTTCTAGCAATAGTATTTGTAATTAATGGTAATTCATGTAATGATTCATAATATGCAGAAGCAGGAGTAATGCCTGTTTCAATCATAATTTCAAAAGATAATTCAACACCTGCTTTTAACATAGCTACCATCAAAGTACATTTTTCAAAATATTCGTTATCTAAAATTTTTCTTCCAGAATATAACTGAGCATTTTCAAAAGAAGATTTTTTTAATTTTTGTCTCCATTTTATTAATTGCATATCTCCTGTTTTCCAATCAGATATCATCTGTTCAGAAAATCTACCAGAAATAATATTATCCATATGTAAACAAAATAACGGTCTCAATATTTTTTTTAATTGTATAGATAATTCATAAGCACGAATTTTAGCAGGACTAGATAATCGATCAAATAATAACTTAATTCCCCCATCTTTCATGCATTCTGCTAATTTTTCCCATCCGAATTGTAATAACGTAGCAGAATAATCAGAGCTGTATCCCTTATCTATTAAATGTCTATAACAAATTAATGAACATGCTTGTACCATACCACATAAAATAGTCTGCTCTCCCATTAAATCAGATTTAACTTCCGCTATAAAAGAAGATTGTAATACTCCAGCTTTATGTGATCCTAAACCAAATGCCCATGATTTTGCAATATCTAAACCCTTCAATTTTAAATTATTGTCTTTATGTACAGCAACTAATGTAGGTACACCAAATCCATTTAAAAATTCTTGTCGTACCTCAGTTCCCGGACATTTAGGCGCTACCATAATAACAGTAATATCTGAACGAATTTTTTCTCCTTCTTCAACAACATTAAATCCATGAGAATAACCTAAAGTAGAATTTTTTTTCATTAATATTTGTAGTTTTTTTACTACTTTAGAATGTTGTTTGTCTGGAGTTAAATTAATCACTAAGTCAGCATGGGGAATTAATTTTTCATATGTATCTACACAAAAATTTTTTTGAATAGCATTATTCCATGAATTAGATTTATTAATAATAGATTCTTTTTTTAATGCAAATGAAACATTAAAACCTGAATCTCTTAAATTTAATCCCTGATTTAATCCTTGTGCACCGCAACCAACAATAACAATATTTTTATTTTTTAATATTTTATCAGAATTTAAAAATTCGGATTGATTCATCAAAAATCCAGTATTAAGATTAATTAATTGTTCTCTAAATGAAAGGGAATTAAAAAAATTCTTCATATATCAGCTCCATATTTATATACAAGACAATAATTGTTGTCATCTAAATTCAAAGTAATAAAAACAAGATTAAATCATCAAAACATAAATAATTATAAAAAATTTTATGTTATTTTGACATTAATTTTATTAATATTACGTACAGCACCGGTATCTGCACTCGTAGCAAAAATACTATATAATTTTAAAGAATCAGAAATAGGACGTATTCGATTTTTTGGTGTATACGCCTGTATACCTCTACTTGTTTCTGTCATCTTTCGGTGTAGTAACTCTTCTTTAGAAATATTTAAAGTAATGCTTCGTTTTAAAATATCAATATTAATAATATCTCCGTTATATACTAAAGCAATTAATCCTCGACTTGCAGCTTCAGGAGAAACATGACCAATCGAAATACCTGAAGTTCCACCAGAAAACCGACCGTCAGTAATTAATGCACATTTTTTATCTAATTTTACAGATTTCAAATATGTTGTAGGGTATAACATTTCTTGCATGCCCGGACCACCACACGGTCCTTCATATCGAATAACTATTACATCACCGGCATGAATTTGTTTGTGTAAAATAGCATATACAGCTTCTTCTTGACTTTCGTATACTTTGGCAGAACCAACAAAAATCATATTTTCTTTATCAATAGCAGCAGTTTTAACTATACAACCGTTTTTTGCTAAATTACCTGTTAACACAGCTAATCCACCATCTTGGTTATAAGCATATTTTTTTGAACGAATACAACCATTTTTACGATTTAAATCTAAAACAGACCATCGAAATGATTGTGAAAAAGGAACAATAGTTTTTTTACCTTTAGGACCTGATGAATAAAAATGAAATGCATTTTTATTATGCACATTTAATACATCATAGTCATTAATTGTTTTTTTTAAAGTAAGACCTAATATATTTAATACTGATGTATCTAATAAATTAATTTTATTCAATTCAGATAAAATACCAATAATTCCGCCAGCACGATGTAAATCTTCCATATGATATTTTGAAGTACTAGGAGATAATTTACATAAATGAGGTACACGTCTAGATAAATAATCAATATGTTTCATAGTAAAATCAATATTAGCTTCATAAGCCATAGCTAATAAATGTAATACTGTATTTGTAGATCCGCCCATAGCGATATCTAAAATCATAGCATTCTTTAACGTAGTCTTGGTAACTAAATTTTTAGGTAATAAACGGAAATCATTATTTTTATAATAATCTTTTGTATTTTTTACAATGATTTCACCTACTTTTAAAAACAATTTTTTTCTATCTTTATGAGTAGCGAGTATTGTTCCATTACCCGGCAATGATAAACCAATAGCTTCAGTTAAACAATTCATAGAATTAGCTGTAAACATACCTGAACATGAACCACACGTTGGACAAGCTGAGTGTTCAATATCAGATAATATCTTTGATGAAGTACTTTTACTAGCTCCATGAGCTATAGCATCTACTAAATCAATTTTTATAATTTTTTTATTAAATATAATTTTTCCTGATTCCATGGGACCACCAGAAACAAATACGGTTGGAATATTTAATCGTAACGCAGCTAATAACATTCCAGGTGTGATTTTATCACAATTAGAAATACAAACCATAGAATCAACACAATGTGCGTTAACCATGTATTCAATTGAATCTGCTATTAATTCTCGTGATGGTAAAGAATATAACATACCAGAATGTCCCATAGCAATTCCATCATCAATAGCTATAGTATTAAATTCTTTAGCAATTCCACCAAATTTAATAATTTGTTGAGACACTAATTTACCTAATTCACGTAAATGAATATGTCCAGGTACAAATTCAGTAAACGAATTAACTACAGCAATAATAGGTTTTCCAAAATCTTTGTCTTTAACACCGGTAGCGCGCCATAATGCTCTAGCTCCAGCCATATTTTTACCGTTAATAGTAGTAGACGAACGATATGTTGGCATTGTGAAATAAACTCATTTTATATGAAATTTAAAAATAATTACTATTTATATATTAATAATATTATTTAATAATATATCGGATATATAGATAGTAAATATTTATTAGTTTATAAAAATTTTAAGAAATTTTTTCTACTTATAATAGATAATTATTGGTAAGATATACATAAGGATTGATATCAATATTTATATTTTAAAAAATAATAAGTATATTTTAATTTTTAATGCTATAAAAAACAGGGGTGGAGGGAATTGAACCCCCAACTTTCGGTTTTGGAGACCGATGCTCTACCATATTGAACTACACCCCTAAATATTTATTTTAAATAAATATAAATGTATTATTCAGAATCATTATACATGAGAGATAAAAAAAATACAACTAAACAACATTTTTGTATAGATTAAAAAATCAATTTATATAATGATAAATATTTTTTAAAATATCTTTAAAATAATTTTTATACAAAAAAATAAATAAAATATATAATAGATTTTGAATAATTTTCAAATTATTTCTAATTATTTAACTATATTCATTATAAGGATTTTATAAAAATGAACTTTCCTATTTATTTAGATTATGCTGCTACTACTCCCATGGATCCTAAAGTTAAAAAAATAATGAACCAATATTGTTCTATAGATGATATTTTTGGAAATGCAGCATCAAGATCTCATAAATTTGGATGGGATGCAGAAGAATCTGTAGATATAGCTAGAAATAAAATAGCTACATTAATAAATGCTGATTCTCGAGAAATAATTTTTACTTCTGGTGCTACAGAGTCAAATAACTTAGCAATTAAAGGAATATATGAATTTCATAAAAATAAAAAAACACATATTATTACTAGTCAAATCGAACATAAATCTGTATTAGATTGTTGTCGTTATTTAGAATGTAAAGGATGTCTTGTAACCTATTTAAAGCCAGATAAAAACGGTATTATTAATATATCAGAAATAAAAAATACTGTTAATAAACATACATTATTAATTTCAATTATGCATGTCAATAATGAAATCGGATCTATTCAAAATATTGAAAAAATAAGTAATTTTTGCAGAAAAAATAATATTTTTTTTCATGTAGACGCAACACAAAGTATTGGAAAAATAAAAATAGATGTAAAAAAAACACCTATAGATTTATTGTCATTTTCAGCTCATAAAATTTATGGACCAAAAGGAATTGGGGCATTATATGTATGCTTAAGACCACGAATTCGATTATCAGCTCAAATTCATGGTGGCGGACATGAACGAGGATTTCGATCTGGAACATTACCCGTCCATCAAATTGTTGGATTCGGAAAGGCATGTGAAATTTTAAAAAAAAAAATGAAAAATGATATTTCACATACTAAAAATTTACGTAATATACTATGGAACGGTTTACGTAAAATTAAAGAAATTTATTTAAATAGCCACTTTGATTATACAGTTAGTAATATAATTAATATTAGTTTTAATTATATTGAAGGAGAATCATTATTAATGGCTTTAAAAAATTTAGCTGTATCTTCAGGATCTGCTTGTACATCAGCTAGCCTTGAACCGTCATATGTACTACGTGCTATTGGTGTCAAAGATGAATTAGCACATAGTTCTATTAGATTTTCTATTGGTAGGTTTACTACATCAGAAGACATTAACTGTGCTATACTAAGTATTAAAAATGCAATTGAAAAATTAAGAAATCTTTCCCCTCTTTGGGAAATGTATCAATCTGGTATAAAAATGGATAAAATTATTTGGAATTAATACTTTTAAATAGGAAAATTTTAAATTATGACTTATAGTAAAAAAGTATTAGATCATTATGAAAATCCAAGAAATGTTGGATCTTTTTCAAAAAATGAAAAAAATATAGGTACAAGTTTAGTAGGTGCTCCTGCTTGCGGTGATGTAATGAAATTACAAATAAAAGTAAATAATAATAATATTATAGAAGATGCTTGTTTTAAAACATATGGATGCGGATCAGCTATTGCATCCAGCTCATTAATGACCGAGTGGGTAAAAGGAAAAACATTAAAAGAGGCAAATAAAATAAAAAACACAGACATAGCCAAAGAACTTGATTTACCTCCTGTAAAAATTCATTGTTCAATTTTAGCCGAAGATGCAATCAAAGGAGCTATTGCTGATTATCATAAGAATTATAAACAAAAAAAATAAAGCTTATTTATTTTAAAATAATTGTGCTGAAAATTATGATACTATTTATTCAGCACTATTATTTTATTAAAAAATAGTAATATATTACTATATTACGTATTTTAAATAAATATTTTTATTTTTTAAAAAAAAATATAGGTTTATCATGAATTATTTTGATTTATTTCAACTATCACCACAATTTAATATTGATCAAAATAAATTAATTAATAAATTTTATGAGCTACAACATAAATATCATCCAGATAATTATCTGGACAAAAAATTAAATAAAAAAAATCAATTATTAATGTCTATTAAAATTAATCAAGGATTTAATATATTAAAAAATAAATTTACAAGAGCTCAATATCTATTGAAAATAAATAAGAAAAAAATTAATACAAAAAAAAATTATATTTCTAATCAAAATAACGTATTAATCAAACAATTTCAATTACACGAAAAATTACAAAAAATAAAAAATCAATCAAATTCACATATTCAAATCAATAATTTTATAAAAAAAATAAAAGTTAAATTAAATTTATATTTTTTACAATTTAATAACGCAATTCAAGAAAAAAAAATTAATTCTGCAAATAAAATATTTTATCATATATCTTTTATATATAAAATTATAAAAAAAGCTAAAAATTTAAAAAAAATTTAATTAATAAATAAGAGAAAATAACATGAAAAAAAAAAAATTATTATAGGTATTGATTTTGGAACAACATATTGTTTAGTATCTACTATTCAAAAAAAAAAAATAAAAATTATTAATGCATTTAACAAAAGAAAATTATTTCCAACCATTATACATTTTGAAAATAAAAAAAGTATTATAGGATGGAAAGCTTATAAATTTTTAAATAAAGATGCAAAAAATACGATTACATCAATCAAAAGATTTATTGGTGTATCCTATACAGAATTAAAAAAAAATAAATTAAATATTCCATATAATATTTCAGAAAACTCTAAAAAAGAATTAGTTTTTAAAACTAAAACAGGAAAAATTACCGTTTCTTTTATTATTAAAAAAATTTTTAAATACATTAAAAAAAAAATAGAGAAAAAATTAAAAAAAAATATTTACGCAGCAGTAATAACTATTCCAGCATATTTTAATAATATACAAAAAAATATTGTACGAGTATCTGCAGAATCAAGTCAAATAAAAGTATTACGATTACTCAATGAACCTACTGCTGCAGCTATTGCGTATGGACTAGAAAAAAAAAGAAAAGGTCTTATATGTGTTTATGATTTAGGTGGAGGAACGTTTGATATATCTATATTAAAGGTTTCAAAAGGAATTTTTGAAGTACTTGTTACAAAAGGAGACACTTCCTTAGGGGGAGATGATTTTGATTACTTATTAGCTAATTTTTTATATTTTAAATTAAAAAATAAACCAAAATTAAATCACAATTTGTTTAAAAAATTACTTATTATTGCTGAACAAGTTAAAATCCAATTAAGTAAAAAATCATTAATTACAGTTAAAATATTTAATAACATAATAAATTGTTCAGTTGTAGAATTTAATAGATTAATTTATCCATATGTTCAAAAAACATTAAAGATTTTAAAATCTGCCGTACAAGATGCTAATATAAAAATATCTAAAATTAATGATATAATTTTAGTAGGAGGCTCTACATATATTCCACTAATTCGTCAAAAGATTTACTCATTAATTAAAATTAAACCATTAATTTTAATTAATCCAACAGAAGCAGTAGCTCGAGGTGCTGGATTACATGCAAATTTTTTATATTATAAAAAACAAGTAATGGATCAACCAATGCTATTATTAGATATAATCCCCATTTCTATTGGAATCGAATTATTAGGAGGGATAATGGAAAAAATGATTAAAAAAAATACTAAAATTCCTACTGAAGTTATAAAAGTATTTACTACGTTTAAAGATTATCAAACAGGATTTTGTATTAATATTTTTCAAGGAGAAGATAAATATGTAAAAAATTGTATTTTATTAAAAAAATTTAAAATTCAAGGATTACCTGCTAGAATGGCTGGACAAATTAAAATTATAACTACATTTAATATAGATGTAGACGGTCAATTATCAGTAACAATACAAGAAAAAATTTCTAAAACTAATTTTTTTATAAAAATAAATACAATGTATCAATATAATAATTCTATTAATATCAGTTCATAATAATGAATAATTAATTTTTAATAAAATTACAAATATAATTTATATATAATTAATGCAATTAAATAATTTTTTTAATAAATATTTATTGTTTTATACTAAAAATTTTGGAAAATATATTATGCCAAATATAATTTTTTATCCTCAGAAATTTATATTACCTCAAGGTTTAACTGTAAATGGTAAAACCGGAGAAACTATTCTTGATATAGCTTTATCTAATAAAATTAAAATGGAACATGCATGTGAAAAATCATGCGCTTGTTGCACTTGTCACTGTATTATTAGAAAAGGTTTTTTTTCTTTATCTACTTGTCAAGAAAAAGAAGAAGATTTATTAGATAAAGCATGGGGTTTAGAAAAATACAGTCGTTTAGGATGCCAAGCTCGTTTAGGAAAAGAAGATATTGAAGTAGAAATTCCATTATATCATTTAAATCACGTAAATGAATAATATACAAAAATATAAGTAATATAATTTTATTAATTACATTAATAATCAATTATTAATGTATGGATTAATATTATTTTTAAAAAAAATTTTAATGGGTGTATTCGGAATATGTAATTCTTTTTGTAAAAAGCGCATTAAATATTTTTTATATGTAGATGTTATATATTGTGTTCGTGTTCCATGAACGACAATTAATATTGGATTTTTTTGAACACAATGCGCATATTTTAAACGTATTACTTTTCCCGTTACACCCGTTGATAACGGATGGTTTTTAGTAGCTTTATTAATAATATTCGTTAAATAAGAAGCACTAAAATTTTTTAATGATTCTTTATAAATAAGGTTAATTTGTCTAAAAATTCTTTTTAATCCGATTTCACGTAAAGCAGAAATATAAAGAATTATAATATTTTTAATAAATTTTAAGCGATTAAAAATAATACTTTTCATGATTTTTTTTTTATTAAATGAAATTAAATCCCATTTATTAAATAAAATAAAAAAAGGATAACCTGAATTTACTATTATATTTATAATAGACAAATCTCGTGAACATATTCCTATATACGCATCTATTACAACAATAACAATTTGATTAAATTTAATAACATCAACAGATTTTTTTTCAGATATATATTCTATAAAAGTTTTTTTTTTATTTTTTTTTTGTATACCCGCTGTATCAGTAAATATATATTCAATATTATTATGTACTACAGATTCTGTAATAAGATCTCGAGTAGTTCCGGGTACAGAACTAGTAATCATTCTATCATATTTTAATAATTTATTTAAAATAGTAGATTTACCAACATTCGGTTTACCAATTAAACAAATCTTTATTTTTATATTAGAATTAACATTTTTATTACATATACATTGTACTTTATATAAATTTTTACAATTTATTGTTTTCCAAAAACAATATATTTTTTTTAAAAAACCAGATATACCAATATGGTGAGTAATAGATATTTTGTAAATATTTTTAATTCCAAAATTAAAAAAATCAATTATTTTATCATATGTATTAATTCGATCAATTTTATTAATTAAGAGAATCACTGGTTTATTTGATTTTCTTATTTTCTGTAAAATAAAATAATCTGATTCTGTAATACCAGTATACGCATCGACAATAAAAATTATAAAATTTGATTGTTGTATTGCTATTTTTGTTTTTTGATATGATTGTATATCAATATTTTTTTTTTTTATTCTTTTATATAAAAAATCGATACCAGCCGTATCAATAATACAAAATTTATATTTTTTAATTAAAAAATATCCATAATTAAGATCACGGGTAGTTTTACTGATATTACTAATTAAAGCACAATTTGATCTTACTAATAAATTAAATAAACTAGATTTACCAACATTTGGTTTACCTATTAAAGCAATTTTAGGAATCATGCTAAAATTCTCTTTTTATTAAAATATATTTTATTATATTTTTCAAATAATTTTTTCCACGAACTATCTTGTATCGAAGCTATAATATTTATAGCTTTAGAAAATTTATTTTGCTTAATATATAATTTTAATAAATTTAATTTAATTAAAAATAATAAATTTTCTTCTGAATTTACTAATAGCAATTTTTTTAATATACGTGTAGATTCTATATATTTTTTTTTTAAAAATAGCTGTTTAGATAAATTAATTCCTACTAAAGTAGTATAAATACTATTTCTTCTTTTCAAGAATAGAATTTTATTATTAATAATATCTTTATTTTTTTTATTTAAATTTTTAGTAATTCTTATAAAATCCTTAACAATAACATTATTATTTATATTTTTTTTATACATTACAATTGTACAGATTGATAATGAAAATATTATAAAAAATAATAGTATATATATATATTTTTTAGACATATCTTTTATTTTTTGACAAATTGGTTTTAACATTTTTATTTTAATTTTAATAATTAGTAGATTTATTTTTATATTAACACAATATGGTTATATTAACACAATATTTTTATATTGTCACAATATTTTTATATATATATTTTT
>NZ_LR217696.1 GCF_900698865.1 Buchnera aphidicola (Cinara cuneomaculata)
TTAAATTCTTAGAAAGACAAAATGAATTATTTAAAAAAAAAATAAACGCAAAATAACATAAAAAAAAAAAAAAAAAAAGACATTATATATTTTATATAGTATATTGTAATTAACAAATTATTCGAAAAATTATAAAAAGGTTAAAAATGAAAAAATCATTCAATATAGCAGTTTTACCTGGTGATGGAATTGGTCCTGAAGTTATGGTAGAAGCATATAAAATTTTAAATATTATTAATAATGAGTTTAACTTTAAAATTAATACTCGTGAATTTGATATTGGTGGAATAGCATTTGATAAATTCGGTACACCTTTACCTAAAAAAACACTAGATGGTTGTATTAAATCTGATGCAATTTTATTTGGATCTGTTGGAGGAAAAAAATGGACATGTCTATCACGTGATAAACAACCTGAAAGAGGTGCTTTATTGCCACTCAGACGATTTTTTAACTTATTTATTAACATTAGACCCATTAAATTAAATAATGATTTAAAACAGCTATCTCCGTTACGATCGGGAATAATAAAAAACGGATTTGATATTTTATGTATTCGTGAATTAATAGGCGGTATATATTTTGGTTTACCAAAAGGAAGGAATACATTTAATAAAAAAAATATTTCTGCTTTTGATACAGAAATTTATTCTACTAAAGAAATTGAAAGAATTGCAAAAATTGCTTTTCAATTATCTTTACAGCGAAATAAACAAGTTTGTTCAATAGATAAAGCTAATGTTTTAGAAAGTTCTTCTTTATGGAGGGAAGTAGTAACCACTGTTTCTAAAAATTTTCCAGATGTTCAATTACGGCATCTGTATGTTGATAATGCAGCCATGCAATTAATAAAAAATCCTAATCAATTTGATGTTATATTATGTTCTAATTTATTTGGAGATATTTTATCAGATGAATGTGCAATGTTAACCGGATCCATTGGGATGTTACCTTCTGCTAGTTTAAATAAAAATTTTTTTGGATTATTTGAACCAGCTGGCGGATCTGCTCCGGATTTGAAAGGTAAAAATTTAGCTAATCCAATTGCTCAAATTCTTTCTTTAGGATTATTGTTTGAATACTCCTTAAATTTACAGCATATTGCTCGATATATTGAATTGTCTGTAATAAAAACTTTACAAAAAGGATATCGCACCTTAGATATTTCTGATGGTAAAAATTATATTAATACAAATCAAATGGGCACTAAAATTGCTAAAACATTATCCGAGATAATAAAAAATGAAAACCACATTATATCAAAAAATATTTAATTCACATTTAATACATCATAAAAAAAATATTACACCAATTATTTATATTGATTTACATTTAATACATGAAGTAACATCTCCTCAAGCATTTACAGGGTTAAAAGAAAAAAATAGAATTGTACGAAGACCAAACCAAACATTTGCCACCATGGATCATAATGTCCCTACTCACTCTAGAGACATTAACAACTCTTCTTATATGGCAAAAAAACAAATGAAAGCTTTAATTCAAAATTGTCAAGATTTTAAAATTTCTTGTTATAGTCTAACAGATATAAATCAAGGTATTGTTCATGTAGTTGCTCCCGAACAAGGCATGACATTACCAGGAATGACAATTGTTTGTGGAGATTCACATACATCAACTCATGGTGCTTTTGGAGCATTAGCATTTGGAATAGGAACTTCAGAAGTAGAACATGTTTTGGCTACTCAGACTTTACCTCAAAATTATATGAAAAATATGCGAATATATATACACGGTAATCAAAAAGAAAACATATATTCTAAAGATATTATCTTAAAAATAATTAATCAAATAGGTACATCTGGAGGTGTAGGATATGTAGTGGAATTTACTGGACCAATTATACAAAATATGAGCATGGAAAGTCGTATGACAATTTGTAACATGGCTATTGAATTAGGTGCGAAATCTGGTCTAATTCAACCGGACAATACTACCTACGAATATTTAAAAAATAAAAATTTTATTCCTAAAAATCGTTCTTGGAAAGAATATACAAAATTTTGGAATCTTTTAAAATCTGGGCCTAAATCTATTTTTGAAAAAGATATATCAATTGATATATCACATTTATCGCCACAAATTACATGGGGGACAAATCCGTCTCAAGTAATTTCTATTAATGACAAAATTCCAAAATTAAAAGATTTTAAAGATAAAAATAAATTAGAAGATGTTAAACGATCTCTAGATTATATGGGATTAAAAGATGGAACAAGTTTAGTTGGTATACCTGTTAATAAAGTTTTTATTGGATCATGTACAAATTCTAGAATTGAAGATTTACGAATAGTTGCTTCAGTTGTTAAAAATAAGATTATCGCAAGTAATGTAGAAGCTTTGATTGTCCCTGGATCGGGGTTAGTAAAAAAACAAGCCGAAAAAGAAGGTTTAGATAAAATTTTTAAAAAATCTGGTTTTCAATGGAGACATGCCGGATGTTCTATGTGTTTAGGTATGAACGAAGATCAATTAAAACCTCAAGAAAGATGCGCATCCACTAGTAATAGAAACTTTGAAGGAAGACAAGGAATTAATGGTCGAACACATCTCATGAGTCCATGGTTAGCTGCACAAACTGCCTTATATGGAAAATTTGTCAATATTAAAAATTTTTCTTCATAAACTTTTAGAGATATTATTACAATAATGCAAAATTTTATAAAACATGTTGGTATCATTGTTCCGTTAGATATATCAAATATAGATACAGATATAATTATTCCGAAACAATTTTTACAGAAAATTGATAGAATTGGATTTGGTAAAAAATTATTTTATAATTGGAGATTTTTAAATTCTTCCAAAGAAGAAAATCCTAATTTTATTTTAAATCAAAAAAATTATCGTGACGCTAGTATTCTTTTAACTCGTAATAATTTTGGGTGCGGTTCTTCTAGAGAACATGCTGTGTGGGCTTTAATAGATTACGGATTTAAAGTAATTATTGCACATAGTTTTTCTGATATTTTTATAAATAATTGTTTAAATAATCGTTTATTATTAATTTCTTTTCCTAAAAAAACAATAGATAAATTGTTTTTTATACTAAAAAAAAAATTACAAATTTTTTGTGTAATAGATTTATTAAAAGAAATAATTAAAATTGATAATTATCACTTTAAATTTAAAATTAATCCTATTAAAAAACAGTCTATTATGTATGGATTTGATCATATCGATCATACTTTAAAACATGAAAAAAAAATAAATTTATATGAAAAAAACAATTCTATGTTTAATTTTTATTAAAAATGATATTTAATAATTTTTAATAAAATATTTTTCCTCATAAAATTTTTAAAAATTTTATGAGGGTTAAAAAACTTATAAATATATTATATTACTTATCTTAAAAGGTTAATTATGAAAAAAAAGATTATTATTTTCGATACAACACTACGTGATGGTGAACAAGCTTTACAAGCAAGTTTAAATTCAAATAAAAAAATACAGATTGCTTTAGCTTTAGAACGTATGGGAGTAGATGTGATTGAAGCGGGTTTTCCTATTTCTTCACCTGGAGAATTTAAATCAATAGAATCTATTTCTAAACTGCTTAAAACAAGTAAAATATGTAGCTTGGCTCGATGTTTAAAAAAAGATATTGATACTGCCGCTCAAGCTATGAAACATGCAGCAGAAAGTAGAATTCATCTTTTCTTAGGAACTTCTAATTTACATATATCTTCTAAGTTAAAAAAAAGTTTTAATGAAATAACAGATATGGCTGTTTCCTCTGTTATAAGAGCTCGCAAATATACAAATGATGTTGAATTTTCTTGTGAAGATGCAGGAAGAACATCATTACATAATTTATATAAAATTATTGAAGCTGTTATTGATGCTGGAGCTACTACCATCAATATCCCTGATACTGTTGGATATACTACTCCGACACAATTTAAAAAAATTATTCAAAATATTTTTGATCATGTTAAAAATATACATAAAGTTATTGTGTCAGTACATTGCCATAATGATCTAGGAATGGCGGTAGGAAACTCTATAAGCGCTGTTGAGGCTGGAGCAAGACAAATTGAAGGAACTATGAATGGTTTAGGTGAAAGAGCAGGAAATGCGGCGTTAGAAGAAGTAATAATGGCATTATATGTACATCAAAATGTGTTAAAAAAATATACTAATATAAATTATAAGGAAATTTATAAAACTAGTAAGATAGTCAGTCAATTTTGTAATATGCCAATTTCTATAAATAAAGCTATTGTAGGAAAAAATGCGTTTTTACATTCATCAGGTGTTCATCAAGATGGTGTCTTAAAAAATAGAAAAAATTATGAAATAATTAATCCAATAAAAATTGGGTTAAATAATTGTAAATTAAATTTAACTTCTAGATCAGGTCGATCAGCTGTAGAACATCGTATGCAAGAAATGGGTTATCATAAAAACGATTATAACTTAAATGAATTATATATTGATTTTTTAAAGTTAGCAGATAAAAAAGGACAAATTTTTGATTACGATTTAGAAGCTTTAGCTTTTTTTAAAAAACAACAAAATACCGAAGAATATTTTAAATTAGAATATTTTGATGTACAATCTAAATTATCAGGATTGTCTGTAGCATCTATTATTTTAATATGCGGTTCTCAAACAAATATTCAAAAAGCTACCACAAGTAATGGACCAGTAGATGCTATTTATCAAGCTTTAAATAAAGCTACTTTATATCCTATTATTTTAAAAAAATTTCATTTAGTAGCAAACGGAGAAGGGAAAGATGCTTTAGGAAAAGTGGATATCGTTGTGCAATATAAATTACGAAATTTTCATGGAGTAGGATTAGCTACTGATATCATTGAAGCATCAGCTCAAGCTATGGTAAATGTATTGAATTATATTTGGAAATCTAATCAAGTTAATAAAGAACTAGAAAAATTAAATAAATAAAAATTTTTACAAAACCCTACAATAGGTTATTTATGTTAGAAAAAAAATATGTATATAATCCATATCCACAATTTATTCAACCTGAAAATCATAAGAAACGTCCAGCGTTTATTAGATATGCAATGAAGCGTGCAGCTACGATTAATATTACTAAAAATAAAATTTATTCATCTATTCGTGAATTTAAAAATCCAATCACAGGACATGTTTTACCTCGAAAAAGACGTTTAAATAAACATCGTGCACGTGCTCTACGTGCTATATCACAAGCCATGCTATATCATTTTAATATTGCATCTACTTTAGTAATGGCTTCTGTTGAAAAATTATCAGATGTGTGTGGATTATCAACATATTCTAGTGTAGGTAATAAATCTATTACAAGAGCTTCTAGATTAATTACAGATTTTATGGAACCAATTGGTTTAATTAGTTGTCAAAAAATATGGGATAAGATTTTAGGAATGTATATTCCTAAAATCATCTGTTTAAAACCGTTATTTTTTATGATGTTTGATATTTCTCAATGCAGACTTAAACAAATTAGAATAAAACAACTACAATGGATAAATAAGCAATTAGTAAAAAAAGGAAAATCTAAAATAACATTTTTTGAAGCCAAACAAAAAGCAAAAGAAAAACATATTCAACGATCATTAAATTATAGACAATATAAACATTATATTAATGAAAATCAAAATAAAGCTATACAAATAACTCAATTAAAAAAAAAATATGCTCGTTCATATATTTTAAATAAACTAGTACAAAAATATTCTATTGAAGAACTATGTAATATAGGATTAGTTAATTTAAAGAAAAAAGTTAATTGTGAATATTTCAAATTAAAACAATTAGCAAAACATTCTATTCCTTAAAAAAAATCTTGTATTTTTTATAAATTATAGTAATTTTATTTAAATATATTTGAACTCAATATATTTTTTAAAAAATTTATATAAACTATATTTATATATGTCATTTTAATATATAATTTTAAAATTTCGAAAATTTTATTTATAAAAATATACTGTTTCTATTTCAAGCTATCATTCATTATCA
>NZ_LR217697.1:0-138 GCF_900698865.1 Buchnera aphidicola (Cinara cuneomaculata)
CCGGTTATGCACCGGTTATGCACCGGTTATGCACCGGTTATGCACCGGTTCAATGAATATATATCGATCATATTTACATCGACTATATATTCAAAATGATGCTACATCCATCTATTCCATCTAGAGGTGTAGATAACT
>NZ_LR217697.1:238-5609 GCF_900698865.1 Buchnera aphidicola (Cinara cuneomaculata)
CCGGTTATGCACCGGTTATGCACCGGTTATGCACCGGTTCAATGAATATATATCGATCATATTTACATCGACTATATATTCAAAATGATGCTACATCCATCTATTCCATCTAGAGGTGTAGATAACTATAGATTTATTTTATTGAGGAATATATCTGATATAACCAACGCAGCGTATACTTCAACAATGTCGTTCCTAATGGAGTTAAAATAGATTCAGGATGAAATTGTACACCGCAAACATAATCTCGGATATGTTTCACCCCCATAACGACTTGTTTATATCGTGCGTTAATCTCTAGTTCCGATGGAATAGTAGTACATAGAAGGGAATGGTACCGCGCCACTAATAATGGATTCGGGAGCTGTGAAAACATATCTTGTTGATCATGTGTAATAGGAGATGTTTTTCCATGCATAATATTAGTAGAAACATTAATAATACCACCATATGACTGTATGATAGCTTGATGTCCCAAACAAATGCCTAATATAGGAATTTTTCCTTTTATTACATCGATCAAGGTCAACATACATCCGGCAGTATCGGGTGAACCGGGACCGGGAGAGAGTACAACGATCGGCTTATGCATACACTCCAATGCTAGTATGAGTCTGGATAAAGGAATATTATTACGATACACCGCCACGGTATGATCCTGTGATCGTAATATATCGACTATATTATATGTAAATGAATCAAAATTATCTAATAAGAGAATATCAGACATAATATTTTCCTGTGTCAACATGGTGTGTTTTAAAAATTGATTGTAAAACAGCTTGTGCTTTATTTTTACTCTCCTGTACTTCTTCATCCATTATTGAATCATATATAATACCTGCGCCAGATTGTATCGTAGCTATGTTTTTTTGAATAAATGCAGAACGAATAACAATACATGTATCAAATGATCCAGATCCCGTAAAATATCCTATAGATCCTCCATATGCACCTCGGCGCACAGATTCATATTGGGCAATTAATTGCATGGCACGTAACTTAGGAGCACCAGTTAAGGTACCCATATTCATGCAGGATTGATAGGCATGAAATATATCTAAATGATTTTGTAAAATGCCCGTCACATGCGATACCAAGTGCATAACATGAGAATATTTTTCCACTTTCATGAGTCGAGAGACATAACGACTATTTGCGCGACAGACTTTAGCTAAATCATTACGCGCTACATCAACTAACATGATGTGTTCAGATAATTCTTTTTGATCGGTCCGCAAGGACAGTTCAATACGATTGTCTAAATCTCGATCGATATGTCCCTGGCGATCCCGTCCACGTGGCCGGGTACCTGCAATAGGATGCAGTGTAACCATACGATTATCAGCAGAATATTTAAGATAACTTTCAGGTGATGCGCCGAATAATGTAAACGCCGTATCCTGCATAAAAAACATATATGGACTGGGATTATCGGATTTTAAAATATTATATGCCGCTAATGGATGTGTACATGGACAGTAAAATGGTCGTGAAGGAACAACCTGAAAAATTTCTCCTTGCGCAATGAATGTATGCATCTTATGCATGATAGCAGCGTACTCTACATCACTCATACTACTGGATACATCGATCTGTTTATGGGGAGCAGATGGAATAGATGGTAGATGTCTATGGGTCCGTAATATCCGATCTAACTGGTGTAGGCGTGTATATAATCGACTCCGTTCCAATATATTGTCAGTAAACACATGCGTGTGTAAAATCGCTGTGTGTGCACTATGATCCATAGTAATCATCGATTCTGCTAAATAAAAACAGAGATCAGGACATATGATTTCTGTAATTGATGATGGAATATTTTCAAATGAATGGATTAAATCGTAGGATAACAATCCAGCAAAAAACAACGATGATAGGGATCCAGATGCTTCCTGTACGACTCGAATCAACCAGCGAAAACAATCAAATATAGAAGCCTGTAATAATCGTTCACTCTCCTCAGCAGATGACAGGGATAATGGAAACCATATATTACGACAAGATTCAGTCGCCTGCATCCTAACCGTAGATGGAATAATGGCGTCTAATTGAGCCAATAAATATTCCCCATTTTTAGACAGGGCAACCAGAGTGACTCTGTTCTTATAAGCTGTGATACGTAATGCGCTATCCACAATGAGTGTGCTGTTGCATGGTTTTTTATTATCTATTTCGGATGATTCTAATAGCAGTGTATTAATTTTATTGGAGCATAATTGATGAAATATTTTTATAGGACTGACATGATAGCGTGTATGCTGGTTCCAAGTAGTAATAGTATGAGTTGTAGACATATAATGGTACTCCATATATATAACGATAATATGAAAATTTTTTATTCATTGAATCTATCGATTGTAATTCAGTTACCCGCTACTCCTTTTAGAAATATTTATAATACCAATTCAGTATACCGTAATACGGCTATCTCAATATAATCGATGTAACTACTATGGTGTATGTATAGTAGATTTATATTATATTTTGCATCTATGATTGACAGCATATATAGATTTCAACTGAATACAATTATATATGCTGATCGTTCCATATATATCTCCATTATTGATACAAATAAATCAGTAGAATAATATAAAAATATATGGATATGATACTCATGAACTATACCGCCGGTTATGCACCGGTTATGCACCGGTTATGCACCGGTTCAATGAATATATATCGATCATATTTACATCGACTATATATTCAAAATGATGCTACATCCATCTATTCCATCTAGAGGTGTAGATAACTATAGATTTATTTTATTGAGGAATATATCTGATATAACCAACGCAGCGTATACTTCAACAATGTCGTTCCTAATGGAGTTAAAATAGATTCAGGATGAAATTGTACACCGCAAACATAATCTCGGATATGTTTCACCCCCATAACGACTTGTTTATATCGTGCGTTAATCTCTAGTTCCGATGGAATAGTAGTACATAGAAGGGAATGGTACCGCGCCACTAATAATGGATTCGGGAGCTGTGAAAACATATCTTGTTGATCATGTGTAATAGGAGATGTTTTTCCATGCATAATATTAGTAGAAACATTAATAATACCACCATATGACTGTATGATAGCTTGATGTCCCAAACAAATGCCTAATATAGGAATTTTTCCTTTTATTACATCGATCAAGGTCAACATACATCCGGCAGTATCGGGTGAACCGGGACCGGGAGAGAGTACAACGATCGGCTTATGCATACACTCCAATGCTAGTATGAGTCTGGATAAAGGAATATTATTACGATACACCGCCACGGTATGATCCTGTGATCGTAATATATCGACTATATTATATGTAAATGAATCAAAATTATCTAATAAGAGAATATCAGACATAATATTTTCCTGTGTCAACATGGTGTGTTTTAAAAATTGATTGTAAAACAGCTTGTGCTTTATTTTTACTCTCCTGTACTTCTTCATCCATTATTGAATCATATATAATACCTGCGCCAGATTGTATCGTAGCTATGTTTTTTTGAATAAATGCAGAACGAATAACAATACATGTATCAAATGATCCAGATCCCGTAAAATATCCTATAGATCCTCCATATGCACCTCGGCGCACAGATTCATATTGGGCAATTAATTGCATGGCACGTAACTTAGGAGCACCAGTTAAGGTACCCATATTCATGCAGGATTGATAGGCATGAAATATATCTAAATGATTTTGTAAAATGCCCGTCACATGCGATACCAAGTGCATAACATGAGAATATTTTTCCACTTTCATGAGTCGAGAGACATAACGACTATTTGCGCGACAGACTTTAGCTAAATCATTACGCGCTACATCAACTAACATGATGTGTTCAGATAATTCTTTTTGATCGGTCCGCAAGGACAGTTCAATACGATTGTCTAAATCTCGATCGATATGTCCCTGGCGATCCCGTCCACGTGGCCGGGTACCTGCAATAGGATGCAGTGTAACCATACGATTATCAGCAGAATATTTAAGATAACTTTCAGGTGATGCGCCGAATAATGTAAACGCCGTATCCTGCATAAAAAACATATATGGACTGGGATTATCGGATTTTAAAATATTATATGCCGCTAATGGATGTGTACATGGACAGTAAAATGGTCGTGAAGGAACAACCTGAAAAATTTCTCCTTGCGCAATGAATGTATGCATCTTATGCATGATAGCAGCGTACTCTACATCACTCATACTACTGGATACATCGATCTGTTTATGGGGAGCAGATGGAATAGATGGTAGATGTCTATGGGTCCGTAATATCCGATCTAACTGGTGTAGGCGTGTATATAATCGACTCCGTTCCAATATATTGTCAGTAAACACATGCGTGTGTAAAATCGCTGTGTGTGCACTATGATCCATAGTAATCATCGATTCTGCTAAATAAAAACAGAGATCAGGACATATGATTTCTGTAATTGATGATGGAATATTTTCAAATGAATGGATTAAATCGTAGGATAACAATCCAGCAAAAAACAACGATGATAGGGATCCAGATGCTTCCTGTACGACTCGAATCAACCAGCGAAAACAATCAAATATAGAAGCCTGTAATAATCGTTCACTCTCCTCAGCAGATGACAGGGATAATGGAAACCATATATTACGACAAGATTCAGTCGCCTGCATCCTAACCGTAGATGGAATAATGGCGTCTAATTGAGCCAATAAATATTCCCCATTTTTAGACAGGGCAACCAGAGTGACTCTGTTCTTATAAGCTGTGATACGTAATGCGCTATCCACAATGAGTGTGCTGTTGCATGGTTTTTTATTATCTATTTCGGATGATTCTAATAGCAGTGTATTAATTTTATTGGAGCATAATTGATGAAATATTTTTATAGGACTGACATGATAGCGTGTATGCTGGTTCCAAGTAGTAATAGTATGAGTTGTAGACATATAATGGTACTCCATATATATAACGATAATATGAAAATTTTTTATTCATTGAATCTATCGATTGTAATTCAGTTACCCGCTACTCCTTTTAGAAATATTTATAATACCAATTCAGTATACCGTAATACGGCTATCTCAATATAATCGATGTAACTACTATGGTGTATGTATAGTAGATTTATATTATATTTTGCATCTATGATTGACAGCATATATAGATTTCAACTGAATACAATTATATATGCTGATCGTTCCATATATATCTCCATTATTGATACAAATAAATCAGTAGAATAATATAAAAATATATGGATATGATACTCATGAACTATACCGCCGGTTATGCACCGGTTATGCACCGGTTATGCACCGGTTATGCACCGGTTATGCACCGGTTATGCACCGGTTATGCACCGGTTATGCACCGGTTATGCACCGGTT